>DATMAT010000056.1 GCA_035559815.1 Thermodesulfobacteriota bacterium | reverse complement strand
TGGTTATGCTCTTCTTCGCGTTTTTGAGCTGGGTGGGGTATGGATGGGTAAAATCACCGCCTGATTGGTACATCATCGGCTTTAATGTCCCGGTAGTATGCTCGGTCTCCGTCATCTTGTGCCAGTTCTGGATTTACCGTTCTCAAGGAGATCCTGCCGTGCTAAAGGATTTGGCTAAATCTTCTCGGTCGGTGGAGAACGGGTTATAGATTGAGCTGTCTTTTCTATTTAAACATTGTGACTATTGTTGTTAAGCCATGCGAGATACTTCTGGCAATTTGATATTAAGGTTCTAATTTTCACCCGTTTAATTAAGAATATTGATCTCTGTAGAATAATGCTTTGTTTCCGAGACGTTATGTTTTATTATTGTATATGTCTGATCTTTAAATATTTCGGGTGGTGATACTATGAAGAGACAAACCGCCGAGGATTTGCTTATACTTGCCAAGAAGCATTTAGAAACGGTTCAGACATCATGGGATCCAGTTGATTGGGGTGATCTATCACATTATGGGTTATATTGTTTAGAAGCTGCGATAAAGGCCGCTGCGATAAAACTTGGTTGGAATATAAAACCTAGTCATTATGACAAATCAAAAGTTGCAGAAAGACTTTCTAAAGAAAAAGGCTTGTCAGATATAGGTGATCTTCTCTGGACACTTAACAATGCGCGAAAGTCCATTGCCTACGGTGATGTTGAAATGCCAGAGCTTGATCCTGAAGATATTGTAATTCAAATAGAGGATTACGTTGAAGCAATAGAATCTTTAATAAACCAAAAGGAATGGTAAAAAGTTGGGTTTTCAGGAACAAAAACAAAATTTCCAGTTGAGAAAAAAACCAAATACTGGCTGTATACGCCGATGGCCTAGTCAAGATGCAAAGAATTGGTGTATAAAATTTTTTAATAACGCTCTTAATCTGTTAGACCTTGATGCTATAGTAGCAATTGGTTCATCTATTCGGGAGGTCCCATATAGTGCGGATGTAGATTTGTTAATAATATATCATTCAAAAAAACCCGCTTTAAATAATCCTCCTATAGATGTTGATATTCATATGTATGAACGTTCTAAAATTGATACACTTATATCGAATGGTCATGAGCTTCTGGTGTGGGCTATCCAACTAGGTTGTTTAGTAATTGAACAAAACAGTTACTGGACGAACTTGTCTGAGCGTTGGAAGAACCAGGCTCCTTTTCCCTCAGCAGAAAAAGCTGCTCTTAGTACTTCAAGATCAAAAAAGATATACATGAAGCTCTCATTGTTGGGTGATGAAGATGCAAAGTTTGAGGAGTATATAACGATGCTAACTCATTTGGCACGTGAACGACTCTTGCGTGCAGGCAAATTTCCTTATTCTCGTCCGGAACTTCCAGGTCAATTAAGATTAATAGGGGAAAATAGTCTATCAAAAAAATTTGAGGCTGCTCTAATTAAACGTAGCAAACTATATGGGCAAAAATTCGTACAGCTACATAATTAGAATAAGTATCACAAATGTATTGATATGCCCAAACAATAAACATAACAAGCTTTGCGTACTTACAAATTACATTGGAGGTAATTACCTCATTTTTTCTCATGATAAAGAAAAAGGTGAGTTGGATGTGAGAGGTGTGAATAAATTGTCATTCCCGCGGAAGCGGGAATCCAGGTTTTAAAAGATTGATTCTCGATTAATCCTGTCCCCAAATGTTCTTATTGGGGAACGCTCGGGAGACAAGTGAGTTGTCCCTCGATTAATTCTGTCCACAAAAGTTTTGGTTGGGGAGCGTTCGGAGATGACAAGTGGGAATGGGGTTATAGATTAAGCTTGTCCCGGCGTGCAGTTAGTAGGGGAATGTTCGAGTAAGTGAATACGAATTGAAGTGGTCTTGGATCGTCGATTATCCTTCAAAATTATTTCAAAGCCAATATCTCCTGGGTCATTAAATCAAAGTTTATGTCTATAGTAGATGAGCCTTAAAAAGTAAAGTTATAGTTAAGTTTGAGGTTTACTTATTAACGGCTTATATTCAAGATAATTTTGCCATGTAAGTGAGGTTTAAAAAACTTGCTAAATAATATGAGATATATGTTATAACTGCCCAGTATACCTTAATAATTTGTTCACAATAGGTTATAGTTTATGTGTTTCGCTCAAATTGTATATGAATGAACTAGATATAGCTCTCTTTAACTGTCATAGCCTATCAAAAAAACCGTGACTACTTCTCCGGCTCTCAATGGCGGAGGGGTATAACTTTAACTCCCATCCTGACCTTCTCCACAAAGCTAGGAATGGGTTTTACTTATTGAGCTGTTACATTGATAATGGCCTTATTCTTCCCATAATATAAAAACGTGAAAAGCTGTCATTCCCACACAAGTGAGAATCCAGGTTTTAAAAGATGGGTCCCCGATTAATGCGTTCGGGGATGACAAATTGGAATTGATCTCCGATTAATCCTGTTCCCAGATGTTCTATCGGGAAGCATTCAAGCATGAAAAACAACAAAAAGGATGGCAAGAGATGAAGCTGAAAGATAAAGTAGCAATTATCACCGGCGGGAGTTTAGGCGTAGGGAAAGCAACCGCACTACTCTTTGCCAAGGAGGGCGCAAAGGTAGTAATCACCGGGCGAACTGAGAGTACGCTGAAAGAAGCGGTGGAGGAGGCTAAGAGGAAAGGATTAGCAATTAACTATTTGGTGAGTGATGTATCGAAAGAGGAGGACTGCCAAAAGACAGTCGATTATGTGGTCAAGAAATATGGGCGGATAGATATACTCTTCAACAACGCCGGCGTCCTCCACAGAGCGAGGACGCATGAAACTACAACCGAGCAGTGGGATGAAACATTCGATGTAAACGTGAGGGGCGTTTATCTGATGTCCAAGTATACAATTCCCCATATGCTCAAGCAGGGATACGGCAACATCGTTAATAACTCCTCCGTATTGGGACTAAAAGCCTCTCCTAACTTCGCCGCCTATAACTCCTCTAAGGGAGCGGTCAACCAGCTTACCCGGAGCATGGCGCTTGAATATGCAGACAAGGGAATACGGGTGAACGCTATCTGCACCGGGACTGTTTATACTCCAATGGTATATAAGCTCTTTGAAGATTTGGGCGACAAAGAAGCCGCGGAGAAAAGATATATCTCCGTTCATCCGATCGGACGGCTTTCTCAGCCCGAAGAGATTGCTCATGCTGTTTTATTTCTCTGCGACGACAATGTGAGCTTTATGACCGGGGCGATGCTCTCGGTGGACGGGGGGTTGAGTGCGAAGTGAGGATGTTGTGGAGCATTATCACCGAGACCGATCACTCTGGTAGAGGTTTCAGATTACTGCTGACTATGACTCAATGGACTCACAGTTTTTTGAGTTGTCATTCCAAGGAGCTTGTCCTCGTGTACGCGGGGAGTGGGAATTCCCCGACCTGTCATTCCCGCACAAGCGGGAATCCAATATTTAATTCTGGATCCCCCGGTTTAACTGGGGGATGGGGATGACAAATTGGAATGGGATTCCCGATTAAGTTTGTCTTCCTGTTTAATGCGAAAAGAAAGATCTGTAGAGATGCATTGCAATGCGCCTCTACGATAAGAATCAGATTAAGCTTATTTCCTTGAGTACCAAAAGGGGAACGTTCGGGGATGGTAGGTGGAGTGAATCCTCTTTAACGAGAACAACGAATGAAGTGGCTCGTCTCAATCTGCTATACTTTTACTTTAACTTTGAGCGCTTCATAGTTTTCACCTGAATGGATTAATCATGTCATCACCTATAGAAGACTATGCTATGATTGGCGACTGCGAGACCGCGGCGCTGGTTGCAAAGAACGGCTCGATAGACTGGCTCTGCTTCCCGCGTTTCGATTCCGGAGCATGCTTTGCCGCTCTCCTCGGGACTCCGGAGAACGGCAGATGGCTCATAACCCCGACAGGGAAAATCAAAAGTATAAAGCGTCGCTATCGTCCGGGAACCCTTATCCTGGAAACCGATTACGAGACGGAGAGCGGTGCAGTTACCATAATTGACTGGATGCCGCCGCGTTCCGGGGAAGTGGATGTGATGCGTATCGTGGTAGGGAGACGTGGACAGGTTCCCATGCGTATGGATTTAACCATACGCTTCGACTACGGCTGGATTGTCCCCTGGGTCCGCCACATAGAAAGGGGAATACTGGCTATTGCCGGACCAGATACGCTTTACTGCCGGACCGATGTAGAACTTCATGGAGAGAACATGCACACCGTAGCCGACTTCATCGTTTCGGAGGGGCAGCGGATACCTTTCGAGCTGGTTTGGTGTCATACATATAGAAAGGTAGTGCCTATGGAAAAAGATGTTGAAGCTAATCTACGTGAGACGGAGGATTGGTGGAAAAACTGGTCCGGCCGTTGTTCTTACCGCGGAGAATGGGGAGACGCCGTTCTCCGTTCCTTGATCACTCTTAAGGCCCTGACCTATTCGCAAACCGGGGGCATAGTGGCTGCTCCGACCACCTCTCTTCCGGAGAAACTGGGCGGTGTTAGAAACTGGGACTATCGCTTCTGCTGGCTCCGCGATGCTACTTTCACTCTCCGGGCCCTTATGGTAGGCGGCTATACGGAGGAAGCCTGTGCCTGGCGGGAGTGGCTGATAAACTCGGTCGCCGGGAAGCCTTCCGAGATTCAGCTCATGTACGGTCTTGCCGGCGAGAGGCGGCTAAATGAAATGGAGATTAGCTGGCTACCCGGGTACCAAGGCTCTTATCCGGTGCGGATTGGCAACGCCGCATACAATCAGCACCAGCTTGACGTCTACGGCGAGGTGATGGATTCCCTTCATCTGGCCCGCTGTCTGGGCCTTACGCCCAGCGAGAATGCCTGGCGGGTACAACTGGAGATGATGAAGTTTCTTGAGACCGACTGGCTGGAACCGGACGAGGGGATCTGGGAGGTGCGCGGCCCTAGAAGACAGTTTACACACTCCAAGGTAATGGCATGGGTGGCGATGGACCGGGCAGTCAAGGCGGTCGAGGACTTCGGATTGAATGGCCCTGTCGAGAAATGGCGCCGTCTTCGCCAGGAGATTCATGACCAGGTCTGCCGTGAGGGGTTTGACCCTGACCTCAACTCGTACGTCCAGTACTACGGTTCGAAGCGGGTGGACGCCAGCCTCCTGATGCTTCCACTGGTGGGCTTTATACCGGCAAACGACCCCCGTATGGTGGGTACAGTAGAGGCAATCAGGAAAAACCTGATGGAAGACGGACTTGTATATCGTTACCATACCTCCCCAGAGATTGACGGCCTGCCCCGGGGGGAAGGGGCATTTCTGATATGCTCCTTCTGGATGGCGGATAACCTTGCTCTTCAGGGAAAATACGCCGAGGCCCGTAATATCTTCGAGCGTCTACTCGACTTACGAAACGACGTCGGTCTTTTGTCGGAACAGTACGACCCGGAGGCAAAGCGACTCGTGGGCAATTTCCCCCAGGCGTTTTCACACGTTGGATTGGTTAACACTGCACGTAACCTGTCCGTAAGCCGCGGCCCAGCCCGGAACAGGCGGGGATGACTGTCGGCGTCGATTTTCCGGTACACTTCAAACTTGAGAATTCCCTACCTCAAGAATCACTCATCGAAACCATCCTTCGATTGCACTCAGAGCCTGTCCTGAGTTGATCCCCGATTAAATCGGGAAAGGAATGAGCGGATGCATGCATCCGCTATTAATCAAGAATAAAAGACCCGTTCGTCCTGAGCTGGTCCTCCGGTTTAACCGGGGGAAGGACGAACTCCTTACGTTCTAAATTCATACTTCGATCCTTCGACGACGCTCAGGGCTTCAGTATGAGCGGATTTGCATCCGCTGGTAAAGAGAAATAAGAATGCCCATTCATTCCGAACCGGTGAGATTTCATATCTCTTGGGGGAGAAACCTTAGTAACGAAATTTTTTTAGATTCCTTACCTGCTTCCTCACGGGAGTTTATCTTGGTGGAGTCCGAAGGATTCGGGACAATGTTAAGAAAGAAAAAATAACCGCGGAAACCCTAATGGCTTGAAGAATTACTCCTCAGAAACCATCCTTCGACCGGGCTCAGGATGAGCGGATACTCATCCGCCGAAAAAGCTTATGAAATAAAAAACCCGTTCATTCTGAGCTCCGTCGAAGAATGAGCTCCTCCTTTCTTGAGTTTGTTCCTAAGCTTCACTCAGGGACAAGACTTCAAAACTAGTTATTCAAGTTGAGACCATACGGTTTGCCCATTGCAGTTTCATTTAATCAACTTTTCAAGACCGCATCTTCCTCTCTTGCGTTTGGGTTATAATCAGTTAGTTTTGAAGCTTGTCTTTAGTAAGTTTCTCTCGAAAGCAGATTATAGGTCGAAGCCCGCGCATCGGTTGTTATAAAAGGAGGAAAGGGAGATGAGTGAAAACAAAGGCCTGTCCAAGATCATGGAAATCGGGTTCGGTTTCTGGGCGTCTAAAGTTCTGCTAACCGCAGTGGAATTCGAGCTATTCACCGTGCTCGGCAAAAGGGCAATGAGTGGGGAAGAGCTTGGGAAAAAACTAGGACTACATAAACGGGGCATTGGGGATTTCTTCGACACACTGGTTGCTCTCGGGTTTCTGGAACGAGAAGGCAATGGACCGGACGCTCTCTATCGGAATACCGAAGAGTCATCTAAGCTTCTGGATAAAAACAGCCCGAGTTATATAGGCGGAATTCTGGAAATGTGCAATGCCCGTCTTTACAGATATTGGAGTGACCTTGGTGAGGCCCTCAAGACCGGAAAGCCCCAAAGCGAGACCAAGCATGGGCAAAAGCCGATTTTCGAATTGCTCTATGAAAACATGCCTCAGCTTGAGCAGTTCATGGGGGCCATGACCGGCCTGTCCAGGTTTAACTTTGAGGCGCTGGCGGATAAATTTGATTTTTCAAAATACAAGACTTTATGTGACGTGGGCGGGGCGACGGGCCTTCTTTCCATCACCGTAGCCAAAAAGCACCCTCATCTGCACTGCGTATCTTTTGACCTTCCCAGAATACAGCCCATAGCCGAAAAAACGATTGCCAAAGAGGGCCTCTCCGACCGGGTTAAGGCGGTATCGGGAGACTTTTTTAAGGACTCTCTGCCAAAAGCAGACGTCATAACCATGGGGATGATCCTTCACGACTGGAACCTCCAGAAGAAGAAGCATTTGGTCAGGCTGGCTTATGAGGCTTTACCGGAAGGCGGTGCATTTATCGCCGTGGAGAATATCATCGATGATGCCAGAAGGGAAAACGCATTCGGTTTGATGATGTCTCTCAATATGCTCATCGAGTTTGGCGATGCGTTTGATTTCACCGGTAAAGAGTTTTGGGAGTGGTGCCAGGAAGCCGGGTTTAAAAGCTACGAGGTATTACATCTTAACGGACCTTGCAGTGCAGCCATCGCTTATAAGTAACCTCTTTATTGAACCAGGCGCGGTAATGAAGCCATTTGTATTAACTAATAGTTATGTTTAGTAGTTATTAGCCCTATAACATCACCACATTGTAGAAGCAAGAACTAAACACTGAATTCCCGTTTCCGCGGGAATGACGGTTATCATCCGTGTCACGCATATGTCCGCAAATTTATTGACCTGTGACAAATTTTTTCGAATTATGTATATAAGTAAAAAACGAGAGGAGGTAAGGAGTAATGCCAAGGTTTGTTATCGAAAGGGACATCCCCGAAATTGGAACCGTCGAGCGCGAGGCTCTTCGCGAGGCTGCCCATAAGTCCAATTCCGTACTGGAGGAAATGCGGGCGGAGAGAAAGAACATTCAATGGGAGCATAGCTACGTTGCGGATAACAAGACGTTTTGTATTTATATAGCGGATAACGAGGGTCTCATTCACGAACATGCCAAGCGAAGCGGCTTTCCTGCCACGAAGGTGACCCAATTGCGGAAGATTATCGATCCGACTACAGCGGAGGGATAACCCCGCCTGGAGTATTGGATTCTAAATGCGATGCCGGTTCATGGTCCTGCTTTGTTGGGTGGACAAATGTACGGAACGCAGGTGTGCGTTCCGTACAAAAAACAAATCTATTGCCACAATTGGTCGAATTATATTTTTAACTGTATGAGGAACGAGAATAGATGTTTAGGTACGTTCCCACCTCACACTTGCCCCAACTGCCGGTAATAGCGATACCAATCACTCTGAAACCGCTCTTCGGGGTCGTATTTCTTCTTCAGGCGAACAAACTCTCCGAATTGCGGGTAACAGGCTTTAACCTGCTCCGGCGTGGCAAACTTGTGATTGGTGAGATAGTAGCTTCCCCCGCGTTTTATGACCATGTCGATTACCCGGCGGAATGCCTCGGCTGAGTGCTCTATTCCCTCCAGACTATGTACGGTATGGATATGAAAGCTGAACCGGGCATAGGGCCTATTGGCATAGGCTAAGAAGCTCTCGTCATCTTCGGGTAGCACTCCTATATCCCCAAAGATTAAATCCACTTCGTTCTTTCGGAAATCTTCACGCACTTCATCTAGAAATTCTAAGAGGTCGGTTCGCAGGATATAAACTTCTGATGAAATATCCGATGCCTCGGCAGTGCCCAGCATCTGGTCAAGCTGATGGTGGTAGCCTTTGACGTAAAGTCCCATCTGATGCGTGTCTGACCAGAAGAGTTCTCCGGATGTGGAAACGTAGAGATTTGTCAGCCTTTGGAAATATTCCTCCTTATTGGCATGAGCCAGATAGCGCATATTTATCCATTGCTCGTTGGAGGGCAGTTCTTTGTAGTCGGGCAGAGGCTCTGACGAGTCCACCGGGCGGTAACAGACCAGGATCCCTTTCCGAATAAAGTCATTCGATTTCGGGTTGGCGGAGTAAAGGAATGTTCCAAAAGTGAATCCATCGGCCATGCGCTTATCATAGGCTTCCATCACTTCTTCTACACTTATAATCTCGGCAATGCGCTCCATCTTCTGGCGGGGAACCAGGCGCAGGGTAACGGAGTAAATGATACCAAACAAGCCATAGCCACCGATGGCCAGCCTGAAAAGCTCTTCATTCTCACTCCGGCTGCATTTTCTCTCTTTCCCTTCCGCATCTATGAGGACGAAGGACTCGACATCCTGAATGAAAGGCTTCATCTGTAGCGCTTGGCTGTGTATGTTCGAGCCAAGGCATCCGCCCATGGAGAGCCAGTCGGCCGTCTGCTTCTGGGCGATTCCCCACTGGTTTGATTTTTCCTTCTGTGCATTCAGAAGGTAGCCGACCAGTAGGGGCCATTGTATTCCGGCCTCGACCTCTACTGTTCCTTTTTCGGGGTCGAATGCAAGCACCCGGCCTAGAGCAGTCGTATCAATCAAAATTCCGCCGCCGGCGAATTGCTGTCCTCCCATGGCATGCCTGGCGCCGGCGACGCATACTACCTTGTCCTCTCTGCCTGCGCTGATAATCGCCTCCGCAATTGCTTCGGGGGAAGCGGGATAGACGATGCGGTCTACGAGCGTAGGGTTGAGCTCGGTATGGACATCGTTTACCAGAATCCCTTCGGGTTTTGACAAAAAAGTTTCTTTAGTTGCTGTGGACTGGCGCGCGCAACCGGTGGGCCATAAGGGGATGACACCGGATGCTGCTAAGACCGATTTTAAAAATTCCCTTCGGTTCAATCTGACCTCGCCTTTATGGGTTGTTTGCCTGGTTGATGTTGGAGCATTGGACAGTTTGTCATCCCCGAAATCTTTAATCGGGGATCCATTTTTTAACTCTGGATTCCCACTTAATGCATGTGGGAATGACAAGGTATTGGATTCCCGTTTAAATATCTACAAAAGCGCCATTGCCTTCTCTGTCTTACTTTTACGTCACTCGAGTAGAGACGCATTGCAATGCGTCTCTGCAATACAACATGGCACTGCCTTTCGGTTTATTGTCCATTTTCTTCATACGGTATGGACTTAATTTCCACGATATAGCCGTGAATCTCGTTGTCCCCGATGTTCTCCACGGTATGTTTTACCGGCCCTACCCAGATTACCTCTCCTTCTTTTCCCTCGACCTCTACGGCCTTGCCTTCGGGATTGGTGATTTTCACTTTGGTTGGGGTCATCTCGATATGTACGGTTGCCGGATGGGTGTGCATCTCTTGCTTATCTCCGGGCTTCATTCGGAATTCCAGGACCCGTACGTGCTCATTTTCTAATAACACCTTAAACTGCTCGGGTGCCACCTGCACCACGTCCTGAGACATTACCGCTTTGGCGGAGAAGAGAAAAATCAAACCGGCGAAAACACCGGCTAGAAGAAAGCTCGATTTCTTCATGGTGATACCTCCTTGTTTATTCTTGGTTTGTTTAATTGATGTTTCTTCGGGTTATTTTGATATATTGGTTATAGCATAAAGGCTCTCATTTCGCAATTTTTAATATCAGTGAGGGCAAGCACCAATCATAGGGGTATAGGTGCATGGCATGCGTTTCTATATCCAAGATCAAACTTATCCAAAATATAGAGATTGCTTCACCGCAAAAAGAAAGGATAGAATTTTTTGAGGTGTTCGCCATTCGACTCAGTTTATCCTGAGCGAAGCCGAAGGGCTCAGGGCAAACGGGTCTTTTATTCCTGATTAACAGCGGATGCGTGCATCCGCTCATTCCTTCCCCGATTTAATCGGGGATCAACTCAGGACAGGCTCTGAGTTTAATCGAAGGATGTGGTTCTTGAGTTATTCGTCCTTCGATAGTTCGACAGGCTCACTACTCAGGACGAACGGCTCTTTATTTCATTAATCATTTTCAACGGAGTTGTATCAGAATTTTGTGGATGGTTGTCCGCACATTCTGAGTTGATTGGGTTACAGTGCTCAGAGCCTGCCCTGAGCTACGACGAAGGGTCGAAGGAAGGCAAGAATCTTAGGGAACCGCATCGTTCGCCATGATAAATAGTGGCAACCCTCTAGAAGTCAATTAGAATTATCCGGTTAGGAAAGCGAGTTGGAAAATCGGATGGGAAATCGAAAATCAGATTCAGGCCATTCAATTTTGAGCAATCGGGAAGGAATCATTGCTCTCTTTACGATTGCCTGTATCGCCCTTCACCTCGTATTGCGGTTCGGCGTAAAAACGACCGCCGAGGTTTACGGTTTCCCTGTGAGCGAACTGCCCCTGATTGCCAGCCTGGTCTTCGGCGGCATTCCGCTGGTTATTGACCTAGCTATAAAGCTCTTTCGGTTTGAGTTTGGATCCGACCTCTTAGCCGGAATTTCCATAGTCACCTCGGTCCTGCTCGACGAATATCTGGCTGGTTCACTTGTCGTACTGATGCTTTCCGGAGGCGAGGCGCTCGAAGAGTATGCCGTGCGCAGCGCATCTTCGGTCCTGGAAGCACTCGCTAAGCGCATGCCCTCTGTGGCTCATCTTAAAAAAAATAATGGGGAGGTTGTCGACCTGCCCCTTGACGATGTGCGTATCGGGGACACGCTGGTCGTATTTCCTCACGAGATTTGCCCGGTTGACGGGACGGTAATCGAGGGGCACGGGGTAATGGATGAGTCTTACCTGACCGGCGAGCCTTACATGATGTCAAAAACCCCGGGCTCGGAGGTGCTTTCCGGGGCGATCAACGGCGACGAGGCTTTGACCATTCGGGCTAGTAAACTTGCGGTTGATTCGAGATACGCCAAGATCATGCAGGTGATGCGTGAATCGGAGCAGCGGCGCCCTAGAATAAGAAGGCTGGGGGATAAACTCGGAGCGTTTTACACCCCGCTTGCAGTGGCTATCGCTATAGTAGCCTGGGTCGTTAGCGGAGAGCCGGTTCGCTTTCTTGCGGTGATGGTGGTGGCAACACCATGCCCGCTTCTCATAGCCATTCCGGTTGCCATAATCGGTGCAATTTCGCTCGCAGCCAGGCGCGGAATAATCATCAAGGACCCGGCAGTACTGGAGAGTATAGATACCTGCCGAACGGCCATTTTCGACAAGACCGGCACGCTGACCTACGGCCGTCCAAAATTAACGGAGATAATTACCTCTCCCGGTTTTACAAAGGATGAGGTGCTTAAACTCGTTGCCAGCCTGGAGCGGTATTCCAAGCATCCGCTGTCTGGCGCTATACTGGATGCGGCCAAGAAGGCTGACCTGGACCTCCTGGAGGCGGCGGAGATCAGCGAGCGTCCGGGGGAGGGACTGAGCGGAACTATAAACGGACACAAAATATGGATCACCAGTCGGAGCAAGCTTCTAGCCAAATATCCGGAGGCGGCCGATAGGATGCCGCCACCGGGGGGAGGGCTTGAATGTGTAATCGTCGTCGACGGCTCTTATGCCGCCACATTTCATTTTCGTGACCAGCCCCGTAAGGAGGGGGCTTCTTTCATACGCCACCTGAAACCCAAGCACGGCTTTGAGAGGGTCATGATTGTTTCCGGAGACCGGGAATCTGAAGTGCAATACCTGGCCGACCAGGTTGGAATCAAGGAGCTTTATTCCAGCCAAAGCCCGGAGCAGAAGCTTGAGCTTGTCCGTCGGGAAACCAAGCGGGCAAACACCATGTTCATGGGCGACGGAATCAACGATGCTCCGGCACTTACTGCGGCTACCGTGGGGATTGCATTTGGACAGGAAAGCGACATCACTGCGGAGGCGGCGGGGGCGGTAATCATGGAAAACACCCTTAAGAAAGTCGACGAGTTCCTGCATATCAGCAGGCGCATGCGGTCTATTGCATTACAAAGCGCCGTAGGAGGGATGGCTTTAAGTATCTTTGGCATGGTACTAGCGGCCATGGGCTACTTGCCTCCGGTGGCCGGGGCTATCTTGCAAGAAGTTATTGATGTCTTGGCGGTGGTGAACGCCTTGCGGGTATCCTTTCCCCCAAAATCCCTCTCTGATTATTAGTTTTCGCCGGTTGAGTAGATGCATTTAATGACTTTTCAGCACATCACTATAAATTCCGAGGTCTGCGGGGGGAAAACCTTGTATTCGGGGCTTGCGCTTTCCTGTCTCGCGACTGCCCGGTCTTCTGGCTGCAGGAGAAACACCCGAATCAATCTTAAAATCATATCCATACTTGGAACCGGAATACATCCGGGAAGCACTCCGATATTCCGCCCCGCCAGTTGTCATTCTGAAGGAGCATCGTGACTGAAGAATCTTATTTTTACTCATTGTTGACTGCGAGACATTACTTTGAATTGAGCTGTGTTAATCCTCTAGATATATTTTGTATATCTGGAATGAGGTAACTTTATGCAAAGCAGAATCGAGTTGCAGTTAAGCAAATGGAGAAATTCGCTTGGTATCAGGATTCCCAAACATATTGTAGATTCATTGAACCTGAGTCCGAAAGACCGCATGAGCTGTTCTATTGAGAACGGCAAGCTGGTGTTAGAACCTGTACGTCAACCTAAATACAAGTTGGAAGAATTGTTAGCTAAAGTGGACGAGGTTGATGATGAGGTCTTTTGGGGTAAGCTCGAAGGAAAGGAAGCCTGGTGAAGTACGTTCCTAAATATCCTCCTGCGATTTGACCCTCAAGCGGGTCACGAACAAATGGCACGAGACCGGCACTAGTAGTCAGCCATGACGCTTTCAACCGCAAAATGGGATTTGTCTTTGTTTGTCCAGTCAGCAATACCACCCGCAGAAATCCTTTCTATGTGCCTATAGAAGCGGTCAAGAAGGTAACTGGAGTAATCATGGCAGATCAACTACGCTCGCTAGACTATCGGGCCAGGAAAGCCAGTTTCATTGACAGGTGCCCGGAAAGTCTTTTGAATGAGGTGTTGATGAGGATAGAACCGATTCTTTTTAATCCATAGATTGCGCGGATAAACGCGCGTAAAAAAAGAAAGCCGATTCAAAAAGTCTTGGGCTTGTTGCTCTTAGGTATAAAAAGGAACGAAGAAGCAAAGGACAATCTTACAGACCTTGTTCACTTTGCGCTGGAGTGTCAAATAATCTATTTATCCAAAGATTTCTATAGATTAAGATAGATTAAAGAAAAAATAAAAGTTAGAGCAAGT
This sequence comes from Thermodesulfobacteriota bacterium, assembly GCA_035559815.1. NCBI lineage: Bacteria > Pseudomonadati > Thermodesulfobacteriota > Thermodesulfobacteriota bacterium. The sequence continues at coordinate 35,691 of DATMAT010000056.1, read as the reverse complement.
TTAAAGTGGTTAAATAAACTATGGATGCTCGATAAAGCTTGTCCCCGCATGTTATCCGATTAATACTTTCGAATACAAGCCCAAGCGGGGAACATTCTGACATGACAGATAAATGACGCGGCAAACTGATAAGAAAACTGCCCTCGTCTATTTTAATCTGTGCTAATTTGTGTAATCTGTGGATAATAAAGCCATGAACCGAAAGCAAAAACTAGAACTTACCTGGATTGGTAAAGAAAACCACCCCCGGCTAGAGCCGCACATCCTCCTGGAAGACCCGGAAAGGTCTTATCACGCTCCGCACTGCATTACTGACCACGATATCTTCGATAACCGCCTTATCTTCGGCGACAACCGGCTTGCTCCTTCGCTTCTGGAAAAAGATAAGTGGGGCAATTGGGTTATCAATAAATCCTTCAATCCGGCTATGCTTGCCGAGGCGGTCTGTAAGCTGGAGGGGTTTACCTACGCGCCGAGCGATACGGTTTATTGGCAGCACGGGTATTCCACTGAGCGCGACTTCATTTATGTCACCACTCAGAACCTGAGCCACGAACAGCTTCAGCACTTAAGCGACGAGGTTGGCCCGAGCCGCACTCTGCTGGTCATGTGTTCCGCCTTTCGCGGCAAGCCGGACCGCTATCCCAACCTTACGGTTAAGAAGATTCCCAAGACGGTGCTTGCGCGCTGCGAATGGGGAAGGGACGACTACAGCCTGCGTGTGGAGAACTTGCCCAAGGCCCCGCCTGAGCCGGGTCAGCAATTGCTATTTGATGGGAATGGGAAATCCATAGATGTTGTAAGTAGGCGTGGATGAGGAAAGAGGATAAAGCTCTATTTTTTATTTGCATTAATCCGTGGATATGTAGATATCGGCGTAATATTAATTTTTGTTCATGCTTCGATAGGCTCAGCATGACCGGGTTGATTAAGCCAGGGTTCAGGTTGATCGTATCGAACGGTGAATTCAGTTGAGCGAACAAAAAGTTTCTTCCCCCTTTGACGGGGTTAGTATGAGAGTAATAATCCATATAACCGGGGGTTTCGGTGGAATTTAAAATCGGTGACACTCCTCCAGAGATACAGAGGATCTTGATCGAGGGCTACCGCAGAATGACGCCGCGGCAAAAGATGAAACGGGTTAGCGAGCTCTCCAAGGCCGTTCAACAACTCGCCTTAGCCCGGATTCGCAGTCAATACGGCGAAATACCGGATCGTGAGATGAGGCTCCGGTTGGCGTCTTTATGGCTTGATAGAAACACGATGATACGGGTGTTTGGCTGGGACCCTCAAAAGGAAGGTTACTAACATGCTGCTCCCCGACCCGCTCCAAATTACCCGGCGAATTGCGGAGGTGTTCGAGTTCCTTCAAATCCCGTACCTGGTGGGCGGCTCGCTGGCCGGTTCTCTTCATGGGATCCCCCGGTCAACTCAGGATGCGCATATAGTGGCGGACATGAAGCCGATTCATATCGAGCCTTATGTTAAGGCGCTGGAATCGGAATTCTATGTGGATGCGGAAATGATTCGGGAAGCGGTTAACAAATGCTCGTCCTTCAACGTAATCCACCTGGAGACCATGTTTAAAGTTGACGTTTTCCTGCTTGGAGAGGACGAGGTATCTCAAGAGGAGATGGCGCGAAGAAAAAGATTTCAGGTGTCGGAGGAACCAGGAGGGGAGCTGTTTCTAGCCAGCGCGGAAGATGTAATTCTTCAGAAGCTCCACTGGTTTCGGTTGGGTAAAGGCGTTTCTGAACGCCAGTGGAATGATGTATTGGGCGTGTTGCAGGTGCAGGGGAAGAGCCTGGATTTTTCGTACCTCAGGCGGTGCGCCGAAACCATGGGAATTTCGGCTCTTCTGGAGCAAGCGTTGGACGAGGCAGGTATTGCGGAATCAGGAGGTTAGCCTGGATAAAAGAGCCAAGGGTTTTCAACCTCTAGCTCTTTAATTCACGTAACCCGCGGTTATGTAGATATCGGCGCAATACCAATTGTCGTTCATGCTTCGACAGGCTCAGCATGACCGGTTTCATTGAGCCAGCGTTCAGGTTGATCGTGTCGTATGGAGATTTTTGAGCGAGATAGGGTTTGACGCAATGATCGCTCTAAACGGTGAATAAAAAGTATTGAGGTAGAAACATGAACCGTCACGTTAATGCGATAGCCGGGCGTCTCAGCCTTAGGCCTCCTCAGCGCCGTTCTCTGGAGATTCTAGACCGAATTACAGAGATTGTACCGCCGCATAAGGGTGCAGACTTGCAAGCCGCCCTCTCTGCCGTGAGAAGCGAATTCCCGACGGTTACGGATTTTGAACGCGAGTTCCCCTCATTCTGCTTCGCTCTTGCAACAGGGGTAGGGAAAACCAGGCTTATGGGCGCATTCATCAGCTATTTGCACCTGGCCCACGGTATAAATAACTTCTTCGTTTTGGCCCCCAATCTCACGATCTATAACAAGCTCATTACCGACTTCACGCCTAACACCCCTAAGTACGTATTCAAGGGCATTGCCGAGTTTGCCGCCGAGCCGCCGCAGATTATCACCGGCGACAACTATGAGGCCACGGCGGTCACGCTCTTTGATGTGCTTTTGCGCTGCAAGGTCAATATATTCAACATCTCCAAAATCAATTCCGAGGTGCGCGGGGGAAAAGCTCCACGCATCAAACGTCTTTCAGAATACATCGGCGAGAGCTACTTTGATTACCTTGCCGGTCTTGACGACCTGGTGTTGATTATGGATGAATCTCACCGTTACCGTGCCTCAGCAGGCGTGCGGGCTATAAATGAGCTGAAACCCGTGCTGGGGCTTGAGCTTACGGCAACTCCCTTTGTCGAAACCAGCCGGGGTGCTGTAGCGTTTAAAAACGTGGTCTATGACTACCCTCTGGCAAAGGCCATGGCAGACGGGTTTGTGAAAGAGCCTGCGGTGGTTACTCAAAAGAACTTCGACCCAAGTCAGTTTACACCTGCACAGATCGAAGAAATCAAGCTCCAGGACGGGGTGCGCCTACACGAGAACACCAGAGTCGAGCTTGAAACCTACGCCCGGCAGACGGAAAACCACATTGTTAAGCCCTTCATGTTGATAATCGCCCGGGATACTACCCATGCATCTCAACTCATGGGGTTGATACAGTCGGATAAGTTCTTCGACGGACAGTATAAAGACAAGGTGATTCAGGTGGACTCAAGCAGGACAGGTGCGGAAGAAGACGAGATGGTAGAGCGTCTCCTTGCTGTGGAAGACCCCAACGAGCCGACTGAGATTGTCATCCACGTAAACATGCTAAAGGAAGGTTGGGACGTGACTAATCTCTACACAATTGTTCCGTTACGGGCAGCAAATGCACGGACGCTGATCGAGCAGTCCATCGGGCGCGGTCTCCGCCTGCCCTACGGGAAGCGTACAGGAGTGAGCGCAGTGGACCGTTTGAGCATTGTTGCCCATGACCGTTTCCAGGAGATAATTGACGAAGCGAACCGTCCCGACTCGGTCATCCGATTACAACAAATTGTTCTCGACCCGAATACGGACCTGCAAAAGATGCGTACTGTAGTGGCACAGCCTAACATTGCTGAACAGCTTGGTGACCCGGTAGCGCAGGCTTCATTAAGTACAGGACAGACTTTGCCGACCCAAACTGTATTCACCACCGAGGTCGAGCGTAAGATTGCGCAGAAGGCTTATGAAGTGATAAAAAAATATGAGAGCCTGCCTAGCTCAACTGACTTGCTAAAGCCGGAGGTTCAGAAGAGGATTGCTGAAGAGGTGTCACAAAATATAGCACCGGTTCAGCAAACACTTCCTGGCGTTACTAAGACTCCCGATATCACTTCCATTGTGGCGAAAACTGTACAGCTTGTTGTGGATCAGACTATAGACATCCCTCGTATTCTGGTCGTGCCGAAGGGCGAGGTAACGACGGGTTTTCACCCATTCACTCTGGATTGCTCTACTATTCGCTATCAGCCTGTGGAAAGAGACCTGCTAATCCAGCACCTCCGCACCCACGCACAGGAGACGTTGAGCTTCGGTAGAAGCCTGCAGCAAGAACTCAGGCTTGAAGACTACCTGGTCCGCGGTCTAATTGATTTTGACGATATCTCATACGATGACCATGCCGACCTGCTCTACGATCTAGCCGGGCAGATGGTAGCACATCTGAGATCGTATCTGTCTGAAGAGGACACCCGGAACGTATTGATCTACCATCAGAAGCAGCTTGCTGCTTTTATTCATGCGCAGATGCAGGCTCACCAGTGGGAAAAGGCGACGGACTATGAAGTGGTTGTGAGCAAAGGGTTCACAGAACTCAAGGAAAGCGCCTATACGGCAAGCGAGCCTATACACGACTTCCGTGAAACTGTGAATGACAAAAGCCGTATCGCCCAGATGCTGTTCGGAGGGTTTCAGCGATGCTTGTATCCAATTCAGAAGTTCCAGTCGGATACCGAGAGAAAGTTGGCTGTCATACTCGACCGTGAATCGCTCAAGTGGTTTAAGCCGGCTAAAGGACAGTTCCAAATCTTTTACAAATCAGGACTTGAGCATCTCGAATATGTGCCGGACTTTGTAGCCGAGACGGAGAACTGTATTTATATGCTTGAGCCTAAAGCCAGAAGTGAGATTACCGATGCGGATGTATTGGCTAAGAAAGATGCAGCTATCCGTTGGTGTGAACATGCTACCAAGCACGCTGTGAGCAATGGGGGTAAGCCTTGGCGCTATGCGCTCATTCCTCACGATGTGATTGCTGAAAACATGACGCTTTCTGGATTGGTTGCCTAGAATCAAGGTATTAGTAATAACCAGGATCTAACCAAATGGGCACAGCCTTGTCTAGTTGCATCTAACCCAGCAGTTTTGCTTCCCTAACGGTCACTCGGAGAGAAGTAAAGAGTCTATACTTCACCAAGATTCTTCGGGCACGTCCCGGCCTCCTTGCCGACTTTAACACATCCTTCGACCGGGCTCAGAGCCTGTCCTGAGTTGATCCCCGATTAAATCGGGGAAGGAATGAGGGGATATATATCCGCTAAAATGATTAACGAAATAAAAACCGTTCATTCTGAGTAGTGAGCCTGTCGAACTATCGAAGAATGAACACCTCAAGAGACTTCATCCTTCGATTGACCCTAGATAAACTCAGCCTTAATTCTATTAGGGAACTATCTGAATTACAGACGCTAAAAGTGATTAAGCTAATTTATTTGGAAGGATGTAAATTATCCCGACGTCGTATCACAAATCAAATCTTGATTATTACAATGTATTAGAACCAATAGCATTAGACAATAAAATTTTCAAACATTCAATCCTCTTTTTTTATTCTGGACAACCTACTATAGCACGTGTCAAATGGACCTAACTAACTGGAAGCATTAGGTATTCAATACAGATTATGGTTTCAGTTTTTATATCGGTGCATTCTCTGAGTAAGAGATTCGTGAACTTCTGTACCCTCTTTACTTAAGCTGTTTATACATCATCCGTCTTTTGAAATACTGGATTCCCGCTTGCGCGGGAATGACAAACCGGGTGGTTCCCATTCATCTCTTACACTAGGACAAGCTTTGTGGGAATAACGCTTTAGGCGGCATATCTCATGAGCATATAGGTGGCAAGGGTAAAAATAGGAAGGGTTAGCCCGTCCGGGCTAACCCTTCTCCCGTCGCCCGTTATTTACGGCTTAATTTTATACTGTAGACGGTTGTCGTCCCGCTTATTTCGTTTCCTACGACCAGGAGGGGCTTCCCGTTCGGGCTATCTTCCTGAGAAATGAATATTATGCTCTCCGGTCCCAGGTCTCCGGCGGCAGGATTTGACGCTCCGTTAATCTCCGCATCAACATTAAAATTACGGTTGTTCAAATACTGGATAAACCTGGGCGCCTTGGGGTTTGTAACTTCGTAAACCATTATCCCGCCGATGCGTTCGAGTCCGATGAACGCGTAGCTTTTAGAGCCGATCTTTCCCACCGCAATTGCCTCGGGCTCCGGACCTTTGTCGTCGCTCCTGGAGTCGAATGAGTCGTTATCTTCGTTATCAGAGTTGAAGTTTACAGGCAGTTTAAATGCAGTTATTTTTTCAAAGTCATCGCCGCTATCAAAGACCAGGTTTCCGAACGAGTCCCAGATGGAGAATGACCTTGCTCCAAAGGAAAAAAGCTTATCGAAAATACCATCTTTATCTAAATCGCCCAGTATGTTGGTAATCTTTAACCTGCCTAGGTTTGTCTCATCCTGTAGCTGTGCCGCATCTGTAAATACTGTAGGATCAAGGGTTAAGTCTTCTATCCTCTCCTCCTCGGAGAAGAACTCGAAATCCCTGGTATCACCCTCGTTGGCGGTAACGTAGTAGGTCATGCCGTTTGCCTGGAACGAAGCAATGGTGTCAGGCTGGTACATCCCGAATACGGGCCAGTTCTTTAAGTTTATCACTCCATCTTTGTCGCTTGCGTCGAGCCTGTTTCCTTTCTTAAACGAGATTAACCCCAGCACCGGAACTAAACCGGCAGACCCTTCAATGCCAAAGTCGTTATCGTTAAGCACGGCAATAGTGCCGTCTGGAAGTATGGTGATTCCCTCCGGCTTGTCGCTCGGAAGGTAGCCTATAGAGGGCAGGTTGAGAACCTTAATTTTATTCACCGGTATTATTCCCATAGCCGGCAGGTCGTTTGGCGACGTCTGTTCAAGCGTATTCGTTGCCATCTCATCGGCAATCGCCAGCCCTCTTATGTTTGTAGCGCCCTTTAAGTCCACTTCATATACGAACTTCTTCCCTCTCGGGTCTATAGCGCTGTCTCTTTCGATAACCAGAAATTTATCGTTGCCGATAAAGACGGCATCTCCGATCTTGTCCACTATGTCCAGGATATGGGTAGGACCTTCCAGTAAATACACATACTCGGATATTGGCTTAAGGTAGGTCGGGGAACTGGGATCGCTCACATCGACTCCCAATATCCTCAAGACTAAGGAACTGCGGGTGGAGCTGTCCGGATTATCCAGCGGTGATTGTATGAATGCATAAAGAATCCTTTTTTCGGTATCCAGGGCCACAGCCTCAAACCCGCGGTTGCCCCTCCGTTTGTTATAAACCTCAGGCAAATTTTCAAGGCCATAAAATCCCTCTGTGTTTCCTTCCGGCCCAAAAACCTGTTCTTTAAGTGTACTGTCTCCAAGGAGATGCGTGTTTATTGGCACCAGTCTTTCGAGCAGGACTCCGGCAGGGCTGAAGTGGTAGATAGCCGGTCTATACTCGTCGACCATCCAGAATGAATTGTCCTTAGGGTCGCGAACCACGCCCTCTATATCCGCACCAAACGGGTCATAGGGCAGCGGGTTTCCGGCGGCATCAACCGGGACTTCGTCGAAACCGGGGATGTTGGGGAGACCGGTGATGGGGACGTTGCCATCGCGTTTTAGAAGTATCGTCTCGTTGCTCTTGATTACCGATTTTCCGGATTGTAGATTGACGTCGAAGAAAACTATCCTCGCCTGATAGTCGGGGAGATTAAACGTTCTTGCACCGGCTACCACGTCACTGCCGTTCGGTCCTCTGTCCGGCACAGTAATGAACCTGAGGACGTTTTTGTTTTTCTTGCCATCAAACCAGATTCCGGAGAAACCGCCCAATTTTATCCTGAGCCCGGTGGCATCAGTCCCCAGGCGGGGAAGGCTAACGAAAGGAAAAAGGTTGAGTTTAGGCTGTCCCTTGCCGTGGTCTTTAAACCCGAGCGGCAAGACATCCACAATAAAAGGGGCCTGCGGATTCGTGGTATTTATCACTGCAAATCCATTCGCTTCCTGCAGGGTAACGAATGCCTGGGTGCCGTCCGGGGAGAATGTGCCAAATTCCGGTTCAACCTCCCTGGAGAAAGGAACACCCGGCTGGAGTTTCAGTCCTTTAGCGACGAATTCAGCCTCTCTTCCGTCAAAACCGGTGAAGTCTAGATTAGTGACGAATGCGTTCTGGACCCCGGATGAAACGTCGATTATGCTTACAGAGCCTTTGGGGTTGTCGACTAGGTTTCCTTCATCGTCCTCGACCGGTTCACCCTCGTTTGAAACAAGGACCAGGTTTCCGTTATTGGAAAACTTCAGGGCATCGGGAAGAACCCCAACCCCAACTGAATTTAGAAACGTACCGTCGGTATTGTAAAAGGCCGCGAACCCGTTCTGGGTAGGGTCGTCGTTCTCCACCGCGATCGCCACTATTCCGTTCTTGACATCAACGCTGTTGATCCCTCCGTTGGGATCTATATTATCGGTGACGTCTATGGAGAATAGTTTTGTCGGATTGGTTGGGTCGCTTATATCGAGGACGTCGACTACGGAAGCGTCGGCGTTGATTACAAATACTCTTTGGGTTACCGGGTCATGAGCTACGATTTCCGACGCTCCTTCGGCGAAGACGCCGGTAGCATAGGTGCCGATAGGACTGAGTGATATCTCGGCTTTGGCGGTGAGGTTAAACCCCAGAAGCAAGAGCAGGGCCAGCGGTATGTGTTTCATGTTTCTCATGGGTTAATTTCCTCCTTTAAGAAAGTTCAGGAATTAAAATTGGAAATTATTAAGGAGGTGTTAACGTGTGGTTAGTTCTGGGTAAAAATTTTTAACTTTTATTCAGAACTTTTTGGATTACCGGATATGCTAATATATATATAGTTATTCATTTGCTGGCTTGGATATTTCCTGGGATGTTAGACTAACGAGCGTTCGCCATTAAGATTAAGGAAGAGCGCATGGCCGAAGCACTTGTTAGATAAATTAGCCATAAAAATATTTGAAGTTCACTGTTAATCACCTTGATGCTAGCTTGTGGACTTGTTTCTTCAGTTTTGTAAGGGGAGGTGATTTTATGAATAACCGGAAAGAAAAAGAGAGCGGCCTTTACAAAAATTCATTAACTGAAAACAAGGTAGTAGATGAAACTAAAGCCGTTTCAGAAAAATCGATGGACGATAAACTTGACCAGGCCTTGGCTGATACTTTCCCGGCCAGTGACCCACTTCCATGGACATCGGATCCAAGCGAAGATATATCTTAGAGAAAAGGCTGTTAGAGAGAACCAAAAGGATAACCGGGAAAAGACAATTTTAAGAGGAGAAACACTGAAAATGGCCAGACTACCTTATGCCAGTTTAGCACCGGAGGCTTATAAACGCCTGCGCGCCCTTTCCGATTATCTCCTAAAGTCGGGACTAGGAGAAGACCTCCTTAATTTGGTTTATCTTCGCATCTCCCAAATTAACGGCTGTCCATACTGTGTGGATTTGCATTGGAGAGATGCAATCAAAGCGGGGGAAGACCCGAAGCGCTTGAACGGAGTAGTGCTGTGGCGTGATATGCCGTTCTTCACGGACAGGGAAAAGGCGGCGCTGGCCTGGGCGGAAGCAGTAACCCGCCTTCGCCACCAGCGCGTATCCGAAGAGGAGTTTGAAAATGCCAGGCACCATTTCACCGACAAAGAACTCGTCGACCTGACGTTTGCCGTCGCCAACATGAACGCTTTGAATCGCATAGCGATTGCCATGCATCAGACACCTCCGGTAAAGAAAGGAGTAGCATAGGGCTGATAAACTGCACTCATAATCGGCAAGCCGGGAATGGACGATGCAGCCGAGCTAGGTACACTATTCTAAACCGGACCATCAGCTTAGCGATGAATCCAACATTTTAAAAGCTTAATTAGAAGGGGGAATTGAAATGAAACCAAACATAGACCTTACCGACGAACAGCGCGGGGGCGTGGTGCTCATACTAAACGCCCTCCTTTCGGATGAATACATTCTCTACACCAAGACCAGAAACTATCACTGGAATGTGGTGGGGCATCAGTTCCATAGTCTCCATAAGTTTTTCGAGGAGCAGTACAACGCGCTCGACGAGATAATAGACGAAGTGGCCGAGCGCGCCCGCTCGCTCGGCGGACGGTCGCTCGGAACACTGGAGGAGTTCTTGAGACACACTAGGCTGAAAGAGGAACCAGGCAAGAATCTAAGCGATATGAAAATGCTCTCAAATCTCTTGGCTGACCACGAGGCAATTATTCGGCATTTACGAGTCGACTTAGAAATGTGTTATGACAAGTTTAAAGATATGGGGACGAACGATTTCCTCACCGGACTCATGGAAAAACACGAAAAGATGGCCTGGATGTTGAGGTCGTTTTTGGAAGGCAAATGAGTGTCATCGAAAAAACTAGGGGCACGCTCCATCGTGCCCCCAGAACCAATCTAAAAAATTTGTAGAAGCAATTTACGAACAATCTTTACTTTAACATCTCCGTGGAGTATTCTAAGGATTCGCATGTACTTTCCAGTTCTAATTGCGATGAATGGGGAGACTGAATAAACTAATCCAGTCTGCCTACAACTTGTGAAAAAAAATTAAAAGTGAGGCCGGCTTCGCATGAGTCCACTGCTCAGCGGTTCCCTCTTTCACAGTTCGCCATTCAATCCAAGCTCACCTCATGCGCAAGTAATCTCGGATTTGTTCATCCTGGTTTTGTACATATCGGCCGTTATTTTCCTGGTCGTCTTCGGCTCACTCCTGTATGCCATCCTGCGCTACCGAGGCAAACCAGGCCAGCCGGACCCGGCGCAGGAATTCGGCAATGCAAAGATTGAAATCGTTTGGACTGCCTTACCTTTTTTAATCGTGGTTTTTCTCTGCGTCTTCACGGTCAAAACCATGTATTCAGCAGACCCGCCGGCTAAAGGGGGGGACCCGGACCTGGTGATAATCGGCCATCAGTGGTGGTGGGAAGCGCGCTATCCAAAGTCCGGCGTCGTTACCGCCAACGAAATTCATATACCTGTCGGCAAAAATTTCTTGGTTCGGCTGGAGTCAGCGGACGTGATTCACGATTTTTGGGTACCGCAGTTGAGCCGAAAGATGGATGCGGTTCCTGGGCAGGTTAATTATATATGGTTACAAGCCAGCGAAGCAGGCACATACCTGGGCGCTTGCTCGGAGTACTGTGGGGCGCAGCATGCCTGGATGCGCATAAGGGTCATAGCCCAACCTGAAGCAGAGTTTGAAAAATGGCAACAAGAACAGCTTAAAGTTCCGTCAAAGCCTACTACCGGGGAGGTAGCACTAGGAGCGGAGCTATTTGAGAGATTGACCTGCGTTAATTGCCACACCATTTCCGGTACAATCGCTGAAGCTAACGTCGGCCCCGACCTTACACACCTGGCCAGTCGGCAGACGCTCGGGGCAGGAATATTAGAAAACACACCATCTAACCTTGCCAGATGGTTGGCCAATCCACATGCGGTAAAGCCCGGAGTACTGATGCCCAACATGAAACTTACTGAAAGTGAGATAAATCTTTTGGTTGCATATCTGGGGACTCTTAAATGAGCGAAACACCGATAGCCTCGGAGACCGTTGATTCTGTTTCCAAGGTCGAAGAATATAAGGGCCTTTACAGTTGGGTAGCCTCTGTAGACCATAAACAGATCGGCATTCTGTATCTTATCTTCACCATCATATTTTTATTACTGGGAGGTATTGAGGCATTACTCCTTCGCATTCAGCTAGCCCAGCCAACCAGCACTTTTCTTTCGCCCCAGGCCTACAATCAGCTTTTCACCATGCACGGAACGACCATGATATTTCTGGTGGTCATGCCCATGTTGATCGGCCTGGCCACTTACCTGGTACCACTCATGATTGGCGCACGGGACATGGCTTTTCCTCGTCTCAATGCCTTGAGTTTCTGGCTGCTGGTCTTTGGCGGTCTCTTGCTTTATTACAGCTTCATCACCCAGGGCGGCGCTCCGAACGTAGGCTGGTTTAGCTACGCCCCGCTCAGTGAAAAGCCCTTCTCTCTCTGGACTGGCGGCGTGGATTACTGGGCGCTCGGGCTGCTCGTCGCCGGAATAGGCACAGTTTCTTCCGGTGTTAATCTCATCACTACCATCTTTGCCCTGCGAGCAGAGGGGTTGACTATAAGACGGCTTCCGCTATTCGTGTGGATGGTGCTGGTTAACTCCTTTTTGATCATCCTGGCGCTCTCAATCCTGAACGCCTCACTGGTGATGCTGCTAGCGGATAGGCTTTTAGGAGCGCACTACTTCAGGCCCGCTACCGGCGGCTCTGCTATTTTATGGCAGCATCTGTTCTGGGCTTTTGGCCATCCAGAGGTTTATATCATGGTACTGCCTGCCTTTGGCATTCTTTCTGAGGTCATTCCGGTCTTCTCCCGTAAACCTATATTTGGGTATGAGTTTGTGGCCGGTTCCACGGTTGCCATCGGCCTACTTAGCTTCGGGGTGTGGGCGCATCATATGTTCACAGTGGGCCTGGGACACATTTTGGACAGCTTTTTCGGCATAGCCAGCATGCTCATCGCCATTCCCACCGGGGTCAAGATTTTCAACTGGATAGCCACGATGTGGGGAGGCTCGATTCGATTCACCACGGCCATGCTCTTCGCCGTGGCATTCCTGGTGCAGTTCACGGTTGGCGGTCTTAGCGGTGTGCACTTCGCCGTAGTCCCCATAGACTGGCAGACGACCGATACCTATTACGTGGTGGCGCATTTTCATTACGTGCTATTCGGAGGCACGTTTTTTGGAATAATGGCCGGAATATATTACTGGTTTCCAAAGATAACCGGGCGGATGCTCTCAGAGGGGTTGGGCAAGATCCACTTCTGGACGATGTTAATCGGTTTTAACCTCACATTCTTCGTGCAGCACATCCTCGGACTGATAGGCATGCCTCGGCGCGTATACACCTATCCCGACCTGCCGCACTGGGGGATGCTGAACCTGGTCTCCACCATAGGCGCTTTCATTCTGGCGCTGTCAGTGCTGGTATTTGTCTGGAATATAATCGCCAGCCTGCGAAACGGAAAGCCCGCCGGCGATAATCCCTGGGACGCCTGGACGCTTGAGTGGGCGACCACATCCCCGCCACCGGTCCATAACTTCGACCGGCTCCCGCCCATAAGGGGAAGGAGACCATTATGGGACTTCACTCATCCGGACAAGGCCGATTGGAAAGTGCATGAAAAAAATGGGACGTGAATAACGATGACGGAAAAAAATAAGCTGGGCATAATCCTCTTCATCATATCCGAAGCCAATTTCTTCCTCATGCTGATTTTGGCCTATGTTTATTATCACCGGGAATCTTCGGCTGTAGCGGATAGATTCCTCGAACCCGGGAAAACCGGCATCAACACCATTATTCTTTTGTCCAGCAGCCTGGCCGTGTGGCTGGCGGAGAGAAGCTTCAAAAAGGATAGTCAAAGGGGATTTCATTCGTGGCTACTGGTGACTATCATACTGGGAGTGGTATTCCTCCTCGGTCAGGGCATAGAGTGGTCTGGCCTGATTAACCAGGGTATCACCATTAGCCAGGGTCTTTTCGGCACCACTTTCTTTACCCTTACCGGATTTCATGGATTTCACGTCTTTGTTGGGCTGGTCATGCTTACTATTCTTCTCGGCTTGGCCATTAGTGGCAATATAAAAGGCAGACAATCGAGAGCGGTAGAGAGCATTTCACTATACTGGCACTTTGTAGACGCGGTGTGGATAGTCGTGTTTTCTGTTGTTTATCTGGGGGTGTACCTATGACCGCATGGCAATTATTGACGGAGAGTTGGAGCTTTAAGCCGTTGGTCTTGGCAGGATGTACAGCTCTGATCTTGGGCTATGCGGCGCTTATTCGCCTCCGCTTCACCGGGAAAACACTCTATTTTATATCCGGGGTTTTACTCTTGTTTCTCTCTTTGGTCTCCCCGCTTAACGCTCTTGCTCACGGCTTTCTTTTTAGTGCCCACATGCTTCAGCATATCTTTCTTCTTTTGATAGTACCGTTGTTGTTTTTACTGGGCATTCCTTCTTCGCTTGCAGAGAAGTTGTTATTAAGACCGCGTGCTGCCGCGGTCGAGAGTGTACTGAGGGGACCGGTTATTGCCTGGTTATCGGGAGTGGGTGCGATGTGGGTGTGGCACGTTCCGGTTCTCTATGATGCCGCATTAAAGAGCGAGAGCCTACATGTTATTCAACAGTTATCGCTTCTGGTAGCAGGGGTAATATTCTGGTGGCCAATCTTTTCGCCGTTCGAGGGATCTCGCCTCAATCCGCTGGTCTCGGTTCTATATCTCTTCTCTGCGTGCGTTGGATGCACCGTACTGGGCATTGTCATAACATTTGCTCCGGCGGGTCTCTTTGCGACGTCTCATCTTCATGTGGTTGATACTCAAGGCATTATCGGTCTCGTTCGAGACGATTGGGGTATTTCCAGGAGTGTTGACCAACAGGTGGGCGGGCTTTTGATGTGGGTACCATGTTGTCTTTTATACAGTTCTATCATCATGAGTATCTTAGCCCGTTGGTATAAAGCCCCTGAAGAGAGTGTCGTATCGACACTAACTGCTGATGGTATGTCACCAGTCGCTATTAGTTCTGCAGGAAAGGTGGAAATCTGATGTCTGATATGCAATCGGAATCGAGTCCGTGGGTTGCGCCTCAACCAAAAAAAACGGATATAGAATCTCGACCTGTCTCCGAAATGAAAGATGGATGGGATACGCTTAAACCGGAGACCTTGCCCAAACCGACCTACTGGCCCGCGGTTATGGCACTCGGAATCGCTTTTCTGGCTATGGGTTTGGCCACAAATTTACTTGTTTCAGGCGTCGGGCTTTTACTTTTTGCACTTTCCCTTGCCGGATGGATAGGAGAGATTATCCATGAACGACAAAAATGAAGAGTCGATAGAGTCTTCTGGTTGCAACCGCCGGCAGTTTTTTTCGAAGCTGAGCATCACCTTGGGTGGTGTCGCCGCATTGATAATTGGGTTTCCGATTGTGGGCTTTCTCTTATCCCCATTTCTGCGGAAGGTGCCCGAGGTTTGGCGACCTGTCGGCTCGGTGGATAGCTTCAAAGTAGGCACCACCGTTGTAGTTAAATATCTCGATGCATCCCCGCTCCCCTGGGCTGGTGTTACCGCAAATACCGCAGCCTGGCTCCGTCGGGACAGTGAGGATAAGTTCATTGCATTTTCGATTAACTGCACCCACTTGGGTTGCCCGGTCAGATGGCTTTCTGATGCCGAGCTTTTCATGTGTCCTTGCCATGGCGGGGTATATTACAAGGATGGTGAGGTGGCTGCCGGTCCCCCGCCTAAACCATTGCCCCGGTATCCGGTACGGGTGAGGAATGGCCAGGTGGAGATTATGGCCAGTCCAATCCCAATTACTACAATTTAGAGGAGAGGTAATGAGAGTTCTCAAGAATGCCTGGCAATGGTTTGATGACCGCACCGGAATATCCGGCTCCATAGGGCCGATTGCTAGGCATCCGGTCCCTCCGGGAACGGGCTGGTGGTATGTTTTCGGAAGCGCCACGCTTATTGCCTTCACCATCCAGGTCGTCACCGGAATAGCCCTATCCCTTATGTACGTTCCCTCTTCATCGCAGGCTCACGACAGCCTTTTATTCATCACCAACGAGGCCTTCCTCGGCCGGTTCCTCCGGGGTATGCATCACTTCGGTGCATCGGCCATGATGCTCCTTGTAGGCATACATATGATACGAGTCTTTCTCATGGGCGCATACAAATATCCGCGGGAGATGAGCTGGATCAGCGGGGTTGCCCTATTCGCTTTCACCATAATAATGGCTTTCACCGGCCAGCTTCTACGCTGGGACCAAAACGCCATCTGGTCGACTATTGTAGCGGCGGAGCAGGCGGGTAGGGTTCCCATAATCGGCGAGTGGATTGCGCGTTTCATTCTTGCCGGAGGTACTATAGGAGCGGTCACCCTGAGCCGCTTCTTTGCCTTCCACGTCTTCTTTATCCCGGCGCTGATCTACGCCTTCATCGGGCTTCATCTTTATCTGGTGCTTAGAAACGGCATCTCCGACCCGCCTAAACCGGGGCAGCCGGTTGAACCGGGAACCTACCGCAACTGGTATCACTCCCTCATCAAGAATCGAGGTGTTCCATTTTGGCCTGACGCCGCCTGGAGGGATGTGGTCTTCGGGGTAGTCGTGATTGCGGTCATAGCGCTCCTGGCTATATTCGTAGGCCCGCCGGAGATCGGCAAGCCGCCCGACCCAAGCATCATCGAGGCTTACCCAAGACCGGACTGGTACTTCCTCTGGATATTTGCCTTGTTCGCTCTCCTTCCGGCAAATATCGAGTCCTACGTCATCTTTCTTGGGCCGCTAATTGTTGGGCTCATACTGATCTTGCTTCCATTTATTTGGAACAAAGGAGAACGAAGTCCACGGCGCCGTCCTTGGGCTGTTGGTATCGTGCTTGTTATCGTAATTATGGTGGGAACGCTCTGGATAGAAGGTATAAGAGCACCGTGGTCGCCCGATTTTTCTGCACAACCGCTTCCTGTAGAGGTGGTTGGTGCTACAAGCGGCCCGGTCCATGAGGGTGCCGAGCTTTTCTATTCTAAGGGCTGCGAGTTTTGCCATGCAATCTCGGGCCACGGAGGCCATCGCGGTCCAGACCTTACCTATATTGGCGACAGTCTCTCTCCTGATGAGATGACCTGGCGCATCTTGAATGGAGGGCTTAACATGCCCGCATTCGGCGGCAACCTGACGCCGGAAGAACTGGATTCGCTGGTGGCATTTCTTCAGTCGCGAAGGGTCAGGACTGGCGCGAAGGTGGTTGATTAAAATTGAGCGGGGTACGGGAAAAATGTCAGGATCGAATTGGTTTCTGATTTACATAAAACTAGGAAACGAATTAAATCGGGAGGATGTCTTTTGTTTTTGTAGGAACGCGCCAGGGCGCGTTCCTACCGTGAATGGAATCAAGAAATGAGATAGATACATCCTACGTTGAAGGAGCGTAATCTTGACAGATAAAGAGCTTGATCAACTCTGTATAAACACGATCCGCACCTTATCTATGGATGCGGTGCAGGCAGCCAATTCCGGGCATCCCGGAACGCCGATGGCGTTGGCGCCGGTGGCCTACTGCCTGTGGCAGCGATTCTTACGATTTGACCCTGATGACCCGGTCTGGCCCAATCGAGACCGGTTTGTTTTATCGAATGGACATGCTTCGATGTTGCTATATTCATTGTTGTACCTCTGTGGTGTGCAGGCAGTCAACCCGGAGTATGAAACACTTGGACAACCGTCTGTAACGCTCGACGATATAAAGAGATTCCGGCAGATCGACAGCAAATGCCCCGGCCATCCGGAATACCATTGGACCTCCGGCGTTGAGACTACCACCGGCCCTTTAGGGCAGGGGGTGGCAGTGAGCGTGGGGATGGCCATAGCCGGGCGGTGGATGGCCAGCTATTTCAACCGCCCTGGTTACGAGATGATAAATTACGATGTCTTTGCATTGTGCGGCGACGGCGAT
Source organism: Thermodesulfobacteriota bacterium (assembly GCA_035559815.1). Lineage (NCBI taxonomy): Bacteria > Pseudomonadati > Thermodesulfobacteriota > Thermodesulfobacteriota bacterium. Next base: position 18,319 of record DATMAT010000056.1, on the reverse strand, counting down.
ATGATGGAGGGCGTCAGCAACGAGGCGGCATCTCTTGCCGGTCATCTGAAGCTCTCCAACCTTTGCTGGATTTACGACAACAACAAGATCACCATCGAGGGGCATACGGAATTGGCCTTCAGTGACGACCTGGCCACCAGGTTTATTGCCTACGGCTGGAACGTGACCCGGGTAGGCGATGCTAACGACTTGGAGATGCTGGAACGGGCAATTAGGGTATTCAAGAACAGTAATGACAGGCCGACGCTCATTATCGTGGATAGCCATATCGCCTACGGGGCGCCCCACAAGCAGGACACGAGCGCCGCACACGGCGAGCCATTGGGCGAGGATGAGATCAGATTGGCCAAGCGAAATTACGGCTGGCCGGAGGACGCAAAATTCTTCGTGCCGGAGGGCGTGCAGGATCATTTTAAGCAGGGAATGGGCAAGCGTGGGCGAGAGCTACGCGATGCCTGGATGGCCAGGTTCAACGAGTACAAGTCAAAGTATTCAATTTTAGCCGACCACTTATACAAGATGCAGATTCGCGAGCTTCCCGAAGGCTGGGATAAAGACCTGCCCACATTTTCGACAGACCCGAAAGGTCTGGCCAGCCGCGACTCTTCGGGCAAGGTTCTTAACGCTATCGCCAAGAACGTGCCCTGGCTTATCGGAGGCTCTGCCGATTTAGCCCCGTCGACCAAAACCCGCCTTACATTCGAGGGAGCCGGGGATTTCAGCGCCGAGAACTATAGCGGGAGAAATTTTCACTTCGGTATCCGCGAGAATGCCATGGCATCTATACTGAACGGTCTTTCCCATTGCAAGGTTAGGCCGTACGGCTCTTCATTCCTTATCTTCAGCGATTACTGCCGGCCTGGAATCAGGTTGAGCGCTATAATGGAGCTTCCGGTCATCTACATATTCACGCACGATTCTATCGGGGTGGGAGAGGACGGCCCTACCCACCAGCCGGTAGAACAACTGGCATCACTACGGGCTATCCCCGGGTTGATAACGTTGCGCCCGGCTGATGCCAACGAGGTAGTCGAAGCCTGGCGGGTAATAATGAAGCTACGCCACCAGCCCGCAGTTTTGGTGCTCACCAGGCAGCCGCTTCCTACAATAGACCGCACGAAGTATGCTCCGGCCTCCGGTTTGGAAAAAGGGGCATACGTGCTTGCCGACGCCAAGGATGGGAAACCGGATGTTTTACTTTTGGCGACGGGAAGCGAGGTTTCCCTCTGTGTAAACGCTTATGAGCAGTTGGCTTCGGAAGGTATCAAGGCACGCGTGGTCAGCATGCCCTCATGGGAGCTTTTCGAGAAACAAGGTGAGGAATATAAGAGAAGTGTCATTCCTCCGGGGATTACGGCACGGGTCTCCGTGGAGCAGGCTTCTACCTTGGGATGGGAGCGGTACGTCGGTCTGACCGGCCACATCATCGGGATGAAAACATTCGGGGCTTCGGCGCCGCTCAAGGAACTACAGAAGAAATTCGGGTTCGTACCGGAAAAGATAGTGGCAGCGGCAAAAGAACAGTTGTCCAAAACGAGGTGAAATATGCGCGTGGTGATTGGCTCTGACCATGCTGGTTTTGAATTGAAAGAGAACCTGAAAGCTTATCTGCAGGAGTTAGGGCATCAGGTCATAGATGTGGGAACTCACAGCGTCGAGCCTGTGGACTATCCCGATTTTGCCGAGGCTGTCGGCAGGTCTCTCATAGAGGGCAAAGCGGACCGCGGGGTTTTAATCTGCGGGAGCGGCGTGGGTGCGTCGGTGGCGGCGAACAAGATGCCGGGTATTCGAGCAGGGATTTGCCACGATACGTATTCGGCACACCAAGGGGTAGAACATGACGATATGAACATCTTGGTTATGGGCTCCCGGGTTATCGGAATAGAACTGGCGAGAGAGCTTGTTCGCCACTTTCTTGGGGCTATATTCACCAATGAGGAACGCCACCGGAGAAGGCTGGAGAAGGTAAAAGAGATCGAGGTTCGTTACGGGAGAGGCGGGAAGGGATGAAAGAGATTTAAAAAAGGAGCGATAAATGAACAATCCACTCAAAAGCCTAAGCAAATACGGCCAGTCCGTCTGGCTGGACTATATCAGGCGTGGTCTCATCACCAGTGGTGAGCTAAAACGCATGATCGACGAAGACGGACTCAAGGGCGTGACCTCAAACCCGTCAATCTTCGAAAAGGCGATTACCGGGAGCACCGATTATAAAGACGTCCTTGACGAACTACTAAAAGAGAAAGACCTGGACCCGATGGCGGTCTACGAACGATTGGCCATCCGCGACATCCAGGACGCCGCCGACATATTCAGGCCGGTCTATGAACGGACGAAGAGACGGGACGGTTATGTCAGCTTAGAGGTCTCGCCTTACCTGGCACATGAAACGAAGGGTACGATCGAAGAAGCCAGGCGGTTATGGCGAGCGGTTGGGCGGGAGAACCTGTTGGTTAAGGTCCCGGCCACCCCCGAGGGTATTCCGGCTATCGAACAACTGATAAGCGAGGGCATCAACATCAACGTCACCCTGATATTTGCACTGGAAGCCTATGAGCAGGTCGCGCTCGCTTACATATCGGGACTGGAAAGGCTGGCGGCGGGTGGCGGCGATTTGAGTAAGGTGGCCAGTGTGGCCAGCTTCTTCGTCAGCCGCATTGATACTGCGGTGGACGCAATGCTTTCCGCCCGTTTAAAGACGGCAAAGGGCAAGAGAGAGAAGTCCGGCATTCAAGGCATCATGGGGAAGGTGGCCATAGCCAACGCTAAACTTGCCTATCAGAAATACAAGGAGATTTTTGGGAGCGATAGGTGGAATGCGCTTGCAAGTAAGGGTGCACAAACCCAGCGTGTACTCTGGGCCAGCACCAGCACCAAAAATCCAAAATACAGCGACGTGATGTACGTAGAAGAGCTTATAGGAAAGGATACCGTTAACACAATGCCGCCATCTACTATCGAGGCTTTTCGTGACCATGGGCATCCGCGTAAGAGCCTGGAAAAGGGAGTACAATCAGCCCATAAGGTCATGCAAAAATTAGAACAAATGGGCATTTCGATGAAAGAGGTCACCGACGGCTTATTAAAGGATGGAGTGCGGTTATTCTCCGAGGCATTCGACAAGCTACTCAACTCAGTTGACAGAAAATGCCGGTTTGCCCCCGGTGCAAAGATAGACCAGCAGAATTACTCTCTGTCCGATGATTTTAGGTCGCAGATGGAATCAACCCTGGATGAGTGGCAGGTTGCCGGAAAGGTAAGAAGGCTGTGGGCGCGCGATGCCTCTCTCTGGACCGGTACGGACGAGGGGAAATGGCTCGGCTGGCTGGGTATTACCGAAGACCAGTTGGCGCACTCTCGGCATTTGATCGACATTGCCGAGGAGGTGAAAAGCGCTGGCTTCTCACATGCGTTGTTACTGGGCATGGGCGGCTCGAGCCTTTGCCCGGAGATGCTCAGAATGACATTCGGCAAGATCGATGGCTACCCGGAGCTTCATGTCCTCGATTCGACTGACCCGGCGCGGATCAAGTCAATAGAAAGCAAGATAGACCCGGCCAACACCCTCTTCATAGTTTCCAGCAAATCCGGCACTACGCTCGAACCAAATATATTCAAACAGTACTTTTTCGAGCGTGTAAAGGAAGTTGTCGGGGCGGATAAAGCGGGGCAACGCTTTATCGCCATCACCGACCCCGGTTCTCACCTGCAACAGGTTGCAGAGAGCGAAGGATTCAGGCACGTCTTCTTCGGCTTGCCCAGCATCGGAGGCCGCTACTCCGCTCTCTCCGACTTTGGCATGGTTCCCGGGGCAATCATGGGTGTAGATACTCTCAAATTCCTCGACCGAGCCGATGAGATGGCCGTTTCATGCTCATCCTGTTTGCCGGTTAAAGACAATCCGGGGGTGGTGCTCGGCATTATACTGGGCGTGCTGGCCAAAAACGGACGAGATAAGGTGACCATCGTTACCTCGCCCGGTATCTGGGATTTCGGTGCGTGGCTGGAACAACTCCTGGCCGAGTCAACCGGCAAGGAAGGGAAGGGTCTCATTCCCGTCGATCGGGAAGCGCTGGGTCCGCCTGATGTGTACGGCAATGACCGGGTTTTCGCCTACATGAGGTTGGAGTCGGCCCCGGATGAATCGCAGGATAAGGCGGTGGATGCCCTGGAAAAGGCCGGACATCCAGTTGTCCGTATCTCCGTTGCGGATATATACGACCTGGGTCAGGAGTGCTTTCGGTGGGAGATGGCCACGGCCGTTGCCGGCTCCATAATCGGCATCAATGCGTTCAACCAGCCGGATGTCGAAGCGAGTAAGGTGGCGACCAGAAATCTTACCGCCGAGTATGAGAAGACCGGCTCGCTTCCCTCCGAGGCCCCCATTCTGGGGGAAGACGGCATCAAGTTGTTCTCTGATGAAAAAAATGCCGATTCCCTGGCCGGGGCGTCTGATGGTGATAAGTCACTGCTTGGCTACCTGCGGGCACATTTGAATCGGATAAGGCCAGGGGATTACTTTGCGATTTTGGCTTATGTGGAGATGAGCGAGGCGCATGAGAGGGAGTTACAGGAAATTCGTCTTGCCGTACGCGACAGGAAGCGCGTGGCCACCTGCCTTGGTTTTGGCCCTCGATTCTTGCATTCGACCGGGCAGGCATATAAAGGCGGGCCAAATACCGGTGTGTTTTTGCAAATTACATGCGATGATGCTATAGACCTTCCTGTACCCGGACAAAAATATACCTTTGGCATCGTCAAGGCGGCTCAGGCCCGCGGGGACTTCCAGGTCCTAGCCGAGCGCAACCGGAGGGCGCTCCGGGTTCACCTGGGAGCCGATGTGCCGGCGGGGTTAACCAGGCTGAAGCAGGTGATTGAGACGGCGTTGAGTTAAAAGTGTGGAAGTATGGGCGGGTGTGCGTATGGGCGAATCTCTCCCACACGCCCAGACTCCCAAACATCCAAACTAAGAAGGAGGCAAAATCAATGCAACTAGGAATGATTGGTCTTGGAAGAATGGGGGCTAACATGGTCAGGCGCCTGATGCGGAACGGGCATCAGTGCGTGGTGTTTGACCTGAGCCCCGATAGCGTGAAAGAATTGTCGAGCGAAGGGGCTACCGGCGCGACATCACTAGATGATTTCGTCAAGAAACTTACCAAGCCGCGTGTGGCTTGGGTCATGGTGCCGGCAGGCGACCCCACTGAGAAGACAGTCCTGGCCCTGGCCAAGCTCATGGAACCGGGCGACATCATCATCGACGGCGGAAATTCCTACTACAAGGATGATGTGCGCCGGGCAAAATTGGTTAAGGAGAAGGGTATCCATTACGTTGATGCAGGCACGAGCGGCGGAATCTGGGGTATAGAGCGGGGGTATTGTCTCATGATCGGGGGAGAAGAGGAGACGGTGAAGTATCTCGACCCTATATTCAAGACGTTAGCACCGGGGCGCGGAGATATACCGCGTACCCCTGGACGGGACAAGAAGGGGGGGACGGCGGAGGAAGGTTATTTACACTGTGGGCCCAGCGGCGCCGGACACTTTGTAAAGATGGTGCACAACGGTATCGAGTACGGCTTGATGCAGGCTTATGCCGAGGGATTTGATATCTTCAAGAATGCAAACTCGAAGGATTTGCCCGACGACCACCGTTATGACCTAAACCTTGCTGACATAGCCGAGGTGTGGAGGAGAGGGAGTGTCATAAGCTCGTGGCTTCTCGATTTATCGGCCATGGCCCTATTGGAAGACCAGACGCTCTCCAATTATACCGGCTTCGTTCATGATTCCGGGGAGGGGCGCTGGACGATCATGGCGGCCGTAGAGGAAGCGGTGCCGGCGGACGTGCTCTCGGCTTCTCTATATGCGCGCTTTCGCTCGCGGCAGGAGCACACATTCGGAGAGAAGCTGTTGTCGGCGATGAGGTACAAGTTTGGCGGCCATGTGGAGAGGCCGACGGGAGGATAGGGAAGTGTGGGCGTGTGGGAGTTTAGACGTATGGGTGTATGGGCGAATGGACACGTAAACTAGGGAGGAGGTGACAAATGGAATGTCCAGATGATAACAGTTTATCAAGTGTAGTTGCGGGACAACCCGGTGCTCCCTGTGTCATGGTTATATTCGGCGCCTCCGGCGACTTGACCAAGAGGAAGTTGATCCCGGCGCTATATAATCTAGCCAAGAGTAACCTCCTGCCCGGTGAGTTTGCCGTAGTTGGTTTTGCGCGCAATGATCTTAGCACGGAGGACTTCCGGGAAAAGATGACCCAAGAGATAAAGAAATTTGCCACAAGCCAGCTTGACCGGGATGTTTGGACTAATTTGGTGAATCGGTTCTATTATTTGGCCGGTGACTTTCAGAATCCTGATGACTATAAATCACTCCGGGACTTACTTTCACAAACAGATAAACAACATGGGACGAAGGGGAATTATTTTTTCTACCTGGCAACCGCGCCAGATTTCTTCTCCAAGATCGTTGAGCAAATAGGTGCAATCGGGCTGGCAAAAGAGGGGAACGGCCAATGGCGGAGGGTCATAATAGAAAAACCCTTTGGAAGCGACCTGGATTCCGCACGTGCCCTCAATCGGGAGATCAGCAAGGTGCTCGGTGAAAGCCAGATCTACCGGATCGATCATTATCTGGGCAAGGAAACCGTACAGAACATCTTGGTCTTCCGTTTTGCCAACGGTATCTTCGAGCCTGTTTGGAACCGCCGTTATATCGACCATGTGCAAATAACCGTTGCCGAAGACTTGGGCGTGGAGCAGCGAGGAGGCTATTACGATGGAGCGGGTGCGCTTAGGGACATGGTGCCCAACCACATATTTCAGTTGATTAGCCTGACCGGTATGGAACCGCCTATTTCTTTCGAGGCAGATGCGGTGCGTGATGAGCAGGTCAAGATTCTACATGCCATCCAGCCTATTTCTTCGGAGGAGGTGCTGAGGTCAACGGTAAGGGGGCAGTACGGTGAGGGTACGATCGGTGAAAAGCGTGTGCCCGGCTACCGGTCTGAGCCAAATGTTTCACCCGATTCCCGCACCGAGACGTTCGTGGCTATGAAGCTATACGTCGACAACTGGCGCTGGGCCGGGGTGCCGTTTTATCTACGAACCGGCAAGAGGCTCCCCCGGCGGGTTACCGAGGTGGCCATAAGATTTAAACGCGCTCCGTTTATGTTATTCCGTAAGACCCCCATCGAGAATTTGAGGCCCAATGAATTGGTGCTTCATATTCAACCGGATGAGGGCATCTCCCTCAGCTTCGGGGCTAAAGTGCCCGGGCCGACGCTCCGCTTGGGCACGGTTGATATGGACTTCCAGTATGAGAGGTACTTCGGCAGCACGCCGAGCACCGGTTATGAGCGGCTACTTTATGACTGCATGCTGGGGGATGCGACTCTATTCCAGCGTGCGGACATGGTGGAAGCGGGGTGGAGCGTGGTAACGCCGGTATTGGATGTATGGAAGGCATTACCCCCTCGTAACTTCCCCAACTATTCAGCCGGGTCCTGGGGGCCACAGGAGGCTGATGAACTGATGGTCAAGGACGGGCGCGAGTGGAGGAGATGCGACCGATGATTCTGGCCGGGGATATCGGCGGAACTCACACCAGGCTTGCCATTTTCGACTATCGGAATAGTCGGACGAAGCCGGTGTCTATGCGTATATACCCCAGTCGCGATTACGAAAGCCTTGACGCCATTGTTCGTGTTTTCGTGGGTGAACAAAAAATATCCGTGAACGCCGCATGCTTCGGTGTTGCCGGTCCGGTGAAGTACGGACGTTCGGAGACATCAAACCTGGCTTGGGTGGTGAATTCCCGGAAATTAGCCAGCGAGTTGAGTTTGGAAAGCGTAGAACTACTCAACGACCTTGAAGCAAGCGCATACGGCATAGCGCTGGTCGAGCCGAAGGATTTTGTCGTTCTCAACGAGGGAGTTACGGATGATGGAGGCATGGCCGCCCTCATTTCTGCTGGTACAGGCTTGGGTCAAGCCGGCCTTCGCTGGGAAGGTGGTTATTACAAACCTTTCCCTTCGGAAGGGGGACATGCTGACTTTGCCCCGCGAAATAAATTGGAAACGGAGTTGCTTCTTTTCCTGCTAAAACACTACGACCATGTGAGTTATGAGCGTGTGCTCTCCGGTCCCGGTCTATACAACATTTACAAATTTCTACGAGACAGCGGGCGCGGTGACGAGCCAGCCTGGCTTTCAGAGCGAATGGCTCATGATGATCCTTCTTCGGTCATTGCTCAAGCCGCACTTGAAGGAAGTAGCAAATTGTGTGTGCATTCTCTTGACCTGTTCGTGTCTATTTACGGAGCGGAAGCGGGAAATTTAGCCCTGAAATTCCTGGCCACGGGAGGAGTATTCGTGGGAGGGGGGATCGCACCCAAGATAATCGAGAAGCTCAGGGACCAGACGTTCATGGAAGCGTTCAAAGCGAAAGGACGCTTGAGGGCATTGCTCGAAGCGGTACCGGTGCGGGTGATTTTGAACGACCAGACAGCCCTCCTCGGCGCCGCCCGTTACGCAGCGATGAAGATGGACACAGTATAACGTCAGAGGTTTATTTGACTAAAGTTTTAATTGCGGATAAAGGAAAGAGTTTTAACGGAGTTTTTATTCTCTCCCGCAAGGAGGAGAAAGCTGTCAGGAAGCAAAAAAAGAGGAAAGTCATGGGTGCCATATACATTACAAACCAACTGTGAGAAAAGAACGGAGGCTATACCATATTGTCAGATAAAGCGGAGATACAGGTCCTATCCAATCTTCAGGAATTGACCCGGAGGGCGGCTGAGGAGTTTGTTTCTCAGGCGGCGGAAGCGGTTCAGGCAAAGGGATTATTCACCGTTGCGCTCTCCGGCGGCTCGACACCCAAAGGGCTTTACTCATTACTAGCCGATGGAAACGAGGGGTTTCGAGCAAGGGTGGCATGGGACAAGATTCATTTCTTCTGGGGCGATGAGCGCCATGTCCCGCCCGACCATCCCGAGAGCAATTACCGCATGGCCTACGAGGCTTTGTTATCAAAGGTGCCGGTACCACCGGATAATGTACACCGTATCAAGGCGGAGAATCCAAACGCTGCCGACGCGGCCAAGGATTATGAAGAAATTCTTCATGGATTCTTTAAACTAGGGCAAGGACAAAAACCGCGCTTCGACCTGGTGCTCTTGGGAATGGGCCCTGAAGGCCATACCGCTTCGCTCTTTCCCGGGAGTGAAGCCATTCACGAAGAGAGCAGATTAGTTGCTGCCCCATGGGTGGGGAAGTTCAAAACATATCGTATCACGCTAACGCCGCCCGTGTTCAATAACGCCCGGTACATTCTTTTTCTGGTCAGCGGTGAAGAAAAAGCGGAGACCCTGAGATCGGTTCTTCAAGGGGAGTATCGGCCTGACCAGTTTCCGGCGCAGGTGATTCAGCCAATGAATGGAAATCTGGTCTGGCTGGTAGATCGGGAAGCTGCACGATTTTTAGAGCCCGATATGGAATAACCATCCTTATGGATTGATTGATAAGGATACTAGGTGCTCATTTTTTATCATGCCCGCTTAAATATTGAACATGCTGAACCGAGCTTAAATCGAGGCCTTTTTAAAGATTATAAATTTTCACTGGCTCGTATGGTATGAATATTGCCAATAACTAACTATTTAGATGCTTAGTCTGCCTGATGAAGGGTTTCTAGCGATGATTTGCGCAAGCTTGAAAGGGCAAATTGTTATAAAAAACATGGAATGAATCTTTGCCGTTATGTTCGATCTTCATCTCTTACAGCGTTAGTTTTGCGAACCATAGTCACTTCACTACCGTTTTTAGTAAGCTGGTTGGGGTAACGCCAAATGCGTACAGGAAAAATATTAATGCATAACATTCATGAATTTAGACATATTAGACATGGTATAACAAAACCCTAATCTTTTTTATAAAGGAGGTCACAGAAATGCGCGCAGCACGAATGCATGGTTACAAGCAGACGCTTGTGCTCGAAGATGTCAAGGTTCCAGACATGGCTGCTGACGAGGTCTTGATAAGGGTCACGGCGGCTGGAATGTGCCGTACGGACTGGCAACTCTTAGATGGTTATTTTAAGGACTACCACTCGCCAACGTTTCCGATCACCCCAGGCCATGAAATTGCCGGGGCTGTGGAAAAGATAGGCAGTCTCGTGCCTAATACTTCTGGGTTGGCCGAGGGTGACCAGGTCGTTGTTGTCGGCGGCTGGGGAGACGGCACCTGCCGCTGGTGTCAGGTAGGCGACACACAGATTTGTGGGCATGGGAGGTGGCCCGGGTTCGGCCCCTACGGTGGCTATTCAGAGTTTATCCCAGTTCCATACAAGTACCTCATACGCGTAGACGAAAAATACAACCTGAAAGCAGAAGAACTGGCGCCTCTCACCGACGCAGGGCTCACGCCGTATAGAGGAATCAAGAAACTTCGGGACGCGGGTGCCCTTGGGCCGGACAGGGTCCTGGCTGTTTTCGGCGTAGGCGGCCTGGGTACTTACGCGGTCCAGTATGCAAAGCTTCTTTCGTCCGGGGCAACAGTGGTGGCGTTCGCCAGAAATGAGGAAAAACTGGCCATTGCCAAGGAGAACGGCGCAGACCACGTCATCAACACCAGGGGCAAATCAATCGACGATATCCGTAAGGAGCTACTTAAAGGAACTGACCACAGAGAGATCGATGCCGTGGTGGATTGTGCCGGTGCGGAAGAAACTATCCAGATGGGATTTAGCCTGCTCTCGACGGCAGGCACGTATGTCTCTGTCGGTCTGGTCGGCAGCCGCATCAACATTCCCCTCTTTCCCTTTGTTGCCCGGGAATTCACGTATCACGGCTCTTTCTGGGGCAACTACAACGACCTGAGTGAGGTCGTGGCCCTGGCCCAACAGGGAAAAATTAAGCACACTGTGAAAAAAGTCGGGTTCGAAGATATCAATGAGAATCTAGAATTGCTTCGCGACGGCGACATCATAGGGCGTGCAGTCATAACTTTCTAAGTGTGCGTCCATAGTCACCGCGTAGGTGAATACTAATCGGCCCTTCTGAATCAGAGGTTAATGGACTTAGGCCATCTGACACCGAATCATACATCTTTACTCGAGCGTGTCAGACTCTCCGTTGTGGAATCGCCGCAACTTACTTCGAGGCTACGGCTTCACGCGCTGCCAGAACTCGTTAAAGACGGTGCTGTCGAAGAAGGCGAATGCCTTGACCACCTTGCCGTCGCGCATGTCGAGGAACCAGGCATACGTATTGGCGTAGGGCTTACCGTCGCGCGCCGTACCGTTGGCATCAAAGAAGATGATAACCGTGTCTCCGTCGGCGTAGATGTTGCGGATCGTCGGCTTCAGGCCGACGCTCATGCGGGCATTGAACAGCCGGATCACCTCGCCCATGAAGGCTTCCTTGCTAGGATAGGTCTTTGATGCCGCCGAATGACCGACGATGGTCCAGCTCGCGTCGTCGGCCAGCAGGTCGTACGGGCTGCCGGTTCCAGCCCTCCAGGCGTCGAAACTGGCCTGGACGACTGCTTTATTACGTGCTTCGATTTCGTCCTTGGTTTGAGCCATGGCTATATCTCCCAATGAGGTTGCGAAAAAGACAACAAAGAGTGTAATGATGATTATGCGGACAGAAGAGACCCCGAAAAAAAATTCCATTAGGTGCGGAAGGCGTGCAAACGGATCCGGGACCTTCACCTTAAACGCCATCAACGCTTGGCCTGACCCCGTAGTGCGTTCGGTGAGGGGAAACCTCTTCTTCCTCATGTTGTTCGTCTCCTTTGTCTTGGGGATTCAAAACCCTGGTTGTTGAACTGATCGACTGTATCGGTAGAGAAACTATCACAACTCCGAACTTCGGTCAACTCAGACTCGGCCGTGCAGGTATATGGAAGGGCTTACAGATCCTGAGGTAGCAAATAATCGAGGCTTTCTCTCTCGGATGTTAAGTAGGGGATTCTCAGGGCAAGACTTTTCTTAAGGGATAGGATTTCACTATTTTTCTATGTATGGAGAAATAATATCTATGGTCTGGTTCTTTCGGTGAGCTTTGAAGTCTTAGCGAGGGTTTGAAAGACGGCTATTAAAGGGTTAGAGTAAGAGGCCATCTCGAATTTATTTCAAGACCTGGGCCCGGGGACTGACACTTTTCTCAAAAGCTTCCGGCTTTTTGATGCCCAGCTTCCGCATCCTGGAACGGAGGGTACCGGGGTTAATACCCAAAATCATGGCCGCGCCCCGCTTGCCGTCGATTACCCAATTGGTTTTTGCGAGCGCCTGAAGTATATGCGAGCGCTCCATATGCTCGAGCGTTTCTAAGTTTAAACCCTGAGAATCTGTGTCCGGTCTGATGTCAATTAAATCTTCAACCTGTAGGGTATTTCCATGAGCAAGGATGACTGCCCGCTCGATTACATTCTCCAGCTCCCGGGCATTCCCCGGCCAATGATAAGACAGCAGGGCGTCCATGGTTTTTTTGGGGATTACCTCAACCTTTTTACCTAGTTTGGTGGAATATTTTTCGGTGAAATAACTTACCAGAAGCTCAATATCATCCTGTCGTTCCCGAAGCGGGGGGATTAAAATAGGGAAGACGTTTAGTCTGTAGTAAAGGTCCGGCCGGAAATTCCCTTCCCCGACCGCTTTTTTCAGGTCCCTATTTGTGGCGGCTATAACCCGGACATCGACCTTGATGGTTTGAGAACCGCCCACTCGTTCAAACTCTCCTTCTTGCAGGACGCGCAATAGTTTAACCTGGGTGTCTTGGGGCAATTCACCGACCTCATCTAAAAAAATTGTGCTGTCGTTTGCCAGCTCAAAACGCCCCACTCTACGCTGAATCGCCCCGGTGAAGGCCCCTTTTTCGTGGCCGAATAGCTCACTCTCTACCAGCCCTGGAGAAATCGCCCCACAGTTGACCTTGATTAGAGGCCGGTCCCTTCGAGGGCTCAGGTTGTGAATGGCATGGGCTACCAGTTCCTTGCCGGTCCCGGTCTCGCCCTGAATTAGGACGGTGGCATCGGTAGGCGCTACCTGCTCCACTTTGCGGAGCACGTTCTTGAGTGCCTGGCTTTCGCCTATGATCTCTTCAAAGTTGTGTTCTGTTCTTATCTCTTCCCGTAGATATACGTTCTCGGCCTGAAGCCGGTTTTTAAGCCTTTCTACTTCTGACAAGGCTTCCTTTAAAGCCTCCGCCTGCTTTGCATTCTTGATGGCTATCTCTATTTGATGTCTCACCGTGTTTAGAAGTTTTTGTTCTTCTTCGTTGAAGGAGTTTTCCTTGAAAGAATTTATGCCTATGACACCAAATATCTGGCCCTCAAACCTTATGGGCATAGACAGGTAACTCTTTATTCCTGCTTTCCTTCCGGCAGGGCCAATGATCGTGTCCTGGTCTGTATCCGGGCAATATATAGTCTCTCGGTTTAACGCTGTCTTCCAGATAAAGCCCTTGGGATATGGGATCCTTCCCGCCATCTCGATATACTCTTCGGTGTAGCCTTTATGTGCCTTAAGAACTGCTTCATCTCCTTCGATCAAATAGATCTCGACGATGTCTGCCTGGTCCATATTCTTGTTTATGGCATCAACGGCGTTGTCTAGCACATCCTGCAAGTTGATTGTCTGGTGTATGCTTCGGCCTACGGCGCTAACTATACTCTCGTACCGGGTTTTCTTCGATAACTGCGCGAAACTCTCTTTAAGTGTCTCCTCAGTGCGCTTTCGTTCGAGTGCGTTTGCGAACATTTCCCCTACGATCTTTAGAAGTTCGATGGTGTCTTCGCTCCATGTTTTTTCGGTTCGAACGGAATCAAAACCCAGAAATCCAATGGGGGACCCGCCAAAAACCAGGGAGACGATGACCAGCGAGCGAATATCCTGAAATTCAAATTCTTTCTTCTCGGCGCTGGCTTCGGGTGGCAGGTCTGAGACGCGGGGCACATGCACTACCTCTCCCCTTTTAAGCTTTCCCATGAGCCAGGGAAAGTCATCAACTAGTTGTCCCTTTAGCCTATGGATCTGCGGCTCTACCCCGGAAGCACACCATTCATGGGTGTTGTCCACTATCCTTCCACTGTCCCGATAAAGGAATATATAACTGCGGTCAACCTCGGCAAATTCCCCTATCGCTTTTAAGGCGTAATTAATACCTTCATCAATTTCATCCGATGCCAGGTTTATGAAGTGTGTGGATAGAGACGATATGAGATTGCCGAATCTAACTCGGTATTCTAGTGCCTCTTCCGCGCGCATACGCTCTGTAATGTCGCGAGAGATGCAAACTATCCGAACCTCCCCCGTAGTCCTCTTGAACGGCGTACACACGCCCTCAAACCATCGCCACTCTCCATTCTTGTGTCGCAGCCTGAATATGCCGCGTGAAGAGGAGAACGTATTCACCATTCTGGTGAATTCAGTCTTAAAGTCGGCCAGGTCATCAGGGTGACAGGTTTCATTCTTCTCAAAAATGCTTTTGCCTATGATCTCATCAGGCTCATAACCTAACACTTCCTTATAGTTAGGACTGAAATAGAGCCATCGTCCGTCGCTGCTTGCTTCAGATATTAAGTCGTACGCGTTTTCAACCAGTGTACGGTACCGTTCCTCACTATCCCGGAGCGCCTGCTCAGCGCGCCTGCGCTCGGTAACATCGCGAAAACTCCATACCCTTCCCACAACCTTTTCTCCAATTCGCTGAGGCTGGGAATAACGCTCGAATATCCTGCCATCGTTAAGCTCGAGCACGTCGTAGCTTTCCGCCTCCGGTTGGCTGTACAACTCCTTCACCTTTTTGAGAAAGTTTTCCGGGTTTTTTAATTGGTCGAGGACGAACTCGAGCGCTTGATTATCATCCCGTGAATCAATGATGGAATCAGGGATATTCCACATGTCTACAAGTTTCCGATTAAAACTGACTATCTTCCCTCCAATGCTGACCACAAGAATTCCGTCGGCAGTCGATTCCAGGGTCGCATTTAGTAGGGAGAGGGATTCTTCAAGTTCTTTTAAAACGTCGGGGGTGCTCATATCAAATAAATAGCGGTTGGTAATTTCCTTGATTCCCGTAAATATTGTATCAGTTAAGCCTGCGTGTTCAAGGAAAAAAGAATATTTTTTTCGTGATATTTCACGACAGTTGTGATATTTCTCAGGATAGCCTGCCTTCAAATAGCGGATAAATAGCAATTGGAAACAGCAAAAATACTGTAACATAAGCCACTTAGGTGTTAGCTGGGCTGCTTTTTTATCTTGGCACATTCTTTGCTAAATTCTGATGACTAAAAAATAAGGCCGCAAAAGTTGAAAAAGTTGTTTGTCCTTTAAAAGTAGAAACGGCCCGCATAAAGGTTTACATAAGCTGTACGCGAGGTGAAAAATGGGAAGAGCTAACATAGTCGAAGAAAAAGCAGGAATAGGGAAAGAATCACAGCTTTTTGGCTCGATAGCAGGAAAAGGCAGGGCTATACCCGAGTCTTTGTCCGGAAGAGGCTTAAATTATAAAGTAATATTAAACCACAAAGAGTTATCTGATGAGGAGCTGGTCAGGAGCTTCGTCGAAGCTCAGGATGAAGAGGCTTTTGATGAACTGGTAAATCGTTATGCGGACAAGATTTACAGGCTTGCATTAAGGATTACACGAAACCCCAGTGATGCAGAGGATGTCCTGCAAGAGGTATTTATCACCCTCGTAGGGAAGCTCAATACCTTTCATGAAGAGTCTAAGTTCTCCACCTGGCTCCATAGGGTGGCATCAAATGCTAGTTTCATTCACTTAAGGTCTGAGACGAAATACAAGAATAATGTGACCCTTGAGGATTACACTCCTTATAACCAGGATGGAGTGCTGGAAGGGGTTGAAGCAAAAGACTGGAGCGGTAGGCCTGATGAGATACTCCTCAGCAAAGAAGTGATGGAGATAATAGAAAGTGCGGTGAATGAGCTTCCAGAGCCGTATAGAATAGTTTTTCATTTAAGGGATGTTGAAGGACTGACAAATCATGAGGTGGCAAAAATATTGAGGCTTTCCCTCCCGAATGTTAAATCCAGGATTCTTAGAGCTAGGCTTTTTCTAAGGGATAAGCTTTCAGATTATCTACCCATGGACGGGGAAAATAATTCGTATCCTTTCACTTAGTTTTATATCTAATCGGATAATTGGCTCTAGACGGGAAATAGGAAAGATTCGAAAAATACGAGGGACAAATGCTTAGGAGGATACTGCTCATGATTCGTCGTGGTTGGATTGGGTCCTTTCTTCTTCTCGTGGCGCTGGTCGGGACCGGGGGCGGTCTGGCTGCGTGGAAGTACGCATCCATACAGGAGGCCAATTTTGCTTCTGCAAACCAGCCCGAACCGATGGAGTCGGTGATGGCCGCAGTTGCTAAGGAACGCGAGCATCGTCCGACGATGACGTCGATCGGGACGGTCCTGGCCCTGCGCTCGATCACCCTGCGTAACGAGCTTCCGGGCACAGTCCGCCAGGTGATGTTCACACCGGGGCAGGTGGTCGATGAGGGTGAGCTACTGATAGCTCTCGATGTATCTGTCGAAGAGGCTGAGCTTAAGGCCCTGCAGGCGCAGGCTGCCCTTGCCGAGACGACGCTCGCCCGTATGCAGCGCTTAACCCAGAGCCGTGCCGCCTCCCAAGAGGAGTTAGACCGCGCCCGTGCGGAGCGCGATGTGGCCCTGGCACAGATTGCGCGCATCAGGGCGATCATCGCCAAGAAGACCATACGTGCGCCTTTCCGTGCGCGGGTGGGTCTAGCGGATGTGCACCCTGGCCAGTATTTGAACGAGGGCACCCAGCTCACCACGCTCCAGGGCGTCGACGATGCTGTGCACGTGGACTTTGCCGTTCCACAGTGGGTGGCTATGGGCCTTCGTGAAGGTGAAAGTGTGGACGTTTTCGCCACCAGTAACTCATCGCCAACCACCGCAAAGATCGTGGCGATCGATGCGCGCATCGACCCGACCACCCGGAACGCCATGGTGCGCGTGAGGGTCGAGGGTGCTGCCTATGCACCTGCACCGGGTGCCTCGGTACGGGTCAGGGTTCCGGTGGGCCAGTCCAGTAAGGCCGTAGCCGTCCCGGTGAGTGCCTTGCGCAAGGGACCGGACGGCGACCACGTATTCGTGCTTACGCCGGATGATAAAGGTATGACCCGAGCGCACGTCAGGCGGGTAAAGAGCGGCTCGGTAATCGACGACGAGGTGTTGATACTTGCCGGGCTCTCCCCCGGGGAGCGTGTGGCTACTTCTGGGTCCTTCAAGCTGCGTGAGGCGGCACTGGTTACTATTGCCAGCGACCACAGGACGGACTCACGTACGGAGAGGTGACAAGTGAACAGCGAGACAGATCTGGAACCACACAAAAAGGGCGGAGACGGCCGCTCATTCACCGACATCTTCATCAAACACCCGGTACTGGCGGTAGTGGTCAACTTGGTGATCGTGCTCGTGGGTTGGCGGGCGATAATGACCCTGCCGGTGCAACAGTATCCGCAGATAGAGAGCTCCTCCGTGGTGATCACGACTGTCTACTACGGCGCCAGCGCCGAGACCGTTCGTGGCTTCCTGACCACGCCCATCGAGCGGGCGGTAGCAGCCATCAGCGGCGTCGATTATATCGAATCTACCAGCCGCGCCGGTGTGAGCACCGTCACGGTGCGACTTAAGCTCAACCACAGCAGTACGGCGGCGCTGGCCGAGGTTACGGCGCGTCTACAGCAGATTCGCTCTGAGCTTCCGGCGGAAGCCGAGCCGCCGGTCGTCGAGGTGCAACGAGCCGACCGGCCGTATGCGTCGTTTTACCTGAGCTTCACCTCCACAGAACGGAGCGTCCCGGCCATCACCGATTGGCTAGCGCGCACGCTGCAGCCGCAATTCGCTACTCTATCCGGGGTCCAGCGCGTGACCATCGAGGGTGGACGCCAGATCGCCATGCGCGTCTGGCTCGATCCGGATCGACTGGCTGCGCTCAACCTGGCGCCCGGCGATGTACATGCAGCTCTAGAGCGCAATAACTACCTCGCCGCCGTCGGGCAAACCAAGGGCAACCTAGTGCAGGTGAATCTGCTTGCAAACACCGATTTGCGTGCGGTTGATGAGTTCAAAGACCTGGTGGTAGCCGAACGCGGTGGTGCCATCGTGCGGCTGAGCGATGTAGCCCGGGTCGAGCTAGGGGCCGAGGAGGCCGACATGGTCGCAAAGTTCAGCGACCAAGAGGCGGTTTACCTAGGGATTTGGCCAGTCGTCGGCTCGAACGAGATAGAGGTGGCACACCGTCTTAGAGA
>DATMAT010000055.1 GCA_035559815.1 Thermodesulfobacteriota bacterium | reverse complement strand
GCACTCCGGGGATACTGGTTGTTACCGGAAGTTTATGCAGGGAAGAGATTTGTTAATGGGATAATGGTAGAAGAAGTAAAAGTAAAGCAAAAAAGGAAGGCCGCCTGAATGATTTTTACACACCTATTGAAAAAACCCCCCATAACACCATAAAAAATCAATTCCTAAAAAATGGCAAAGACGAGTATGAAGCAT
The DNA here is from genome assembly GCA_035559815.1 of Thermodesulfobacteriota bacterium. Classification (NCBI taxonomy): domain Bacteria; kingdom Pseudomonadati; phylum Thermodesulfobacteriota; species Thermodesulfobacteriota bacterium. The sequence continues at coordinate 26,806 of DATMAT010000055.1, read as the reverse complement.
TATTTTTCCCTCCTTTGATTTATGGGCAGAGCGCAAATTCTCAAATTACATAGCGGAAGCCACCAGGCCTCCATTCGTGTCATCGACTGCTAAAGCAGGAATCCTGTAGAGACACGCCATGGCGTGCCCCTACAATATAATTCAAATTAAGCCTGTCACTGATCAAATTGATTGAGAAAAAACCAATAAAGGCAGTTCTTCCTATCTTTTGCGCATAGTGATTAAGACGATTATTTCTGGTGACTCTCTCACTTCACTATCGGCTCCTCGCTGACCGGCGTAATTACACAGGTGCAGCGCATAAAGCCGGGGTCGAGGAATTTGTGAACTGCTTGGAGGCTCTCGGCTTCGACCACATAGTAAATCACGTGCTGTGAAAAAGCCCCATACATCGCTTTCAATCTAACCCCCTCGGCGCTGGCGTTGTAAAGAGTCTTTGAGCCTCCGGACTGCTTCGGGCAAAGCTCAGGTGTATGCGTTTGGGTTATAAGGAATAGCATATTAATTACCTCCTTTTGTTATTGGTCTGAGCTTACTATATTTTCGGGGAGAATTAAATGAAAGTTTAGCCTTTTACACTCATCTTTCACAATGCCACAGCAAGTACACTACTCATGACTCTCTTTGGGTCATGTCTGATTGTGTTTTAGAATTACACAAAGACGCAAAATTTTGCGTCTCTACATAAATCCTCTCACCCCTAACTCCTGAATACCAGGTAGTAAACAAGACCGATAAATGCGCTGCCGGTGAGGGTGGGAATCATGCTCAGCCGGTAGTGGAACATGGCCACAAATGCCCCGATGGCAATCAAGAGAGAGACTAAATCTATGCTATGCAACACCGGAACCTGAAGGCGCATTCCCAGTGTATGTATCTCGTTTACCACCTTGAAGAGAGTATGAAGCGAGAACCATACCGCCAGGTTCAGGATAACTCCTACTACTGCTGCAGTGATGGCAGACAGGGCCGTGCTCAACGATTTGTTCCCGCGAAGATATTCGATATAAGGCGCGCCGAGGAAGATCCAAAGGAAACAAGGGACAAAAGTCACCCAGGTTGTGATGACCGAGCCAAGCACCCCGGCTATCAAAGGGTCTAATGTGCCCGGATGTCTATACGCTCCCATGAAACCGACGAACTGCACAACCATGATCAATGGCCCCGGGGTCGTTTCCGCCATACCCAGTCCGTCAAGCATCTCTCCTGGTTCCAACCAATCATAAGTATTCACCGCCTCTTGGGCAATGTAAGCCAGCACGGCATAAGCCCCGCCAAACGTGACTACGGCAGCCTTGCTGAAGAAAACACCCTCGGTTACGAATACGCTGTCCTTACCATAAATTGAAATCAAGAGAGCCAAGGGGGCAAACCACAAAAGCAAGCAAATCACTGCCACCCGAAAAGCACGCAATGGGGAGGGTTGAGTGTGGTTCGCCACGTCGTCGGTTATGACAAAACCTTCCTGTCCGACGCTTTCACCGCTCTTAGATTCGTGTCCCTTAATCACATAGAATTTGTCCTCTCGAAGTTTACCTCCGATAAAACCGATCAATCCCGCCGATACGATTATGATGGGAAATGGAACATCGAAGAAAAATATGGCCACAAAAGCCAATCCGGCTAGAATAATCATCACTTCATTCTTGAGCGCCCGTTTACCGATGCGAATCACCGCTTCGACCACCACGGCCATCACCGCCGGCTTTAGGCCGAAGAAAAGCGCCCGTACCAAAGTTGTATCCTGGAATCCGGCGTAGAAAATGCTTAGCACCAATATGGAGATGAAACCCGGCAGGACAAAAAGAATTCCAGCAACCAGTCCTCCTATTGTTTTGTGCAAAAGCCAACCTATATATGTGGCTAGTTGCTGTGCCTCGGGGCCGGGAAGCAACATGCAGTAGTTGAGCGCATGCAAAAAACGGTTTTCGCTGACCCAGCGCTTCTCTTCCACCAGGATACGGTGCATCACCGCTATCTGGCCGGCCGGCCCTCCGAAACTATATATAGCCACTTTGACCCAGACCCAGAAAGCGTCTCGAAAAGCGACTGAGTGTTTAGGAGCATTGGCGGTCATAAATAATCGGTCTTCAGAATCTTGAGGCATATGTCTAATTTCTGTTCAAGGAATAAAAAAGCTGAGTCAAAAGTTCCTCCATTTTTTTATATTGATCATCTCCTCCTTTGCCTAGCGGTTGAAAAATAGGCATAGAGCGTATCCAGAATTACCGAGCCAATTTCTACTACTTTTCCACCATCTTTAAGAAAATTAGACAAAGCCTGCAACATCTTTAGGTGAAAATATCCTTATCTTAGGGCCGGCTTCAAGCCTTATGTCTATCGCTTTATCCGAGTCATGAACCTCTCCATCAATTATGTATCCCCTGTTTCCTTCTACTGTTAAGCTTTGTAATGATTGATTCATGAAATTCCTCGTAGCGTCGGATTTAAGACCCTTATATAAAGCTATTGGGAAGCGATAGAGTGCTTTTCTAAAATATGGAAGTCTTATATAGAGCATACCGAATTTTTTTCCCGGTACTAACTCATCTGTGAAGACCCTGAAACCAAAAACCAATCTTTTAACCGAGGCTGCCAGTATAAAAAGGTGACTTTCAAATGGGATTTTCTCATCGTTTAGATAAACCCTCGACTCGACCTCATCAAAGAGGTCATGGGTTGAGTTTGTGAAGGACGTAATAGCCGCTTTGAGAATCAATTTAAGCGCTAATCCTACACCTCCGCCTTCTCTGTAGTACCATTTGGTGAATCTATAGAGAAAACCGTCAACCCAGGTGAAGGCATATTTATTGTACTCATATCTCGGGTCTATTACCCTTATGAGTCCTCGTTCAATCGTAGGGATTTGCCGTTTGCTCTTTATACATCGAAGCAATTCCTTACAAACACTAATTTGGTCACCTCTAAGTCCTGCATCGCCTATAATCATATTCATCGTTCCTCCTTTTAGAGGAACGACTAATGGTAAGTCTCTATCGTCAAAAAGGTTTATATAGGAAGTGAGAACAGAACTTATTGTTCCGTCCCCTCCGCTGATACCGAGTATCGTTATACCTTCCTTGTAAAACTCCTCCAGAGCTGAGTGTATGTCGCCCTCATTCTTTGTAACGCAAACCAATGCGCTTTCATCAAGGGCCTCTTTAATCCTGTAGAGTTGTTTTTCTGTCCCCTTCCTGTTTATATATGCAAATGGGTTGAATATAACACCGATGCGTCTCATATTTGATTAATCTAAACCGACCCTTAAAGCCCATATACCTGGTCTTTCCCAGTAATTTCTACATAACTTACAATCTTTATCGCTGAATATTCGCCCGATACCTCGTATACTGAACGTCTTATCAATATAAACTAACCTTTATACGCAGCAGTTTTAACATAACTCCGTACCCATTTTATGGCTTTTTCGTTAATCCATCCACCTAAAAGCGAGACGGTTTCGGATAAGCGTAAGGGATTCAGAAATGGGGTTTGAAGAAGGCTTACCAGAAAAGTAGCATTACCCCAATTGCTTGACTGCCTCCTCAACCCGTCTTGCCAGCGCCTGATAATCATCTCCCTCGAGGCGGAGCGGAGGACCAAATACTACGCGTACACGGCCAGGACGAGGCATCCACCATGTATGGTGAAGCACGCGATCCACCCCCTCCAAATACACAGGAACAACAGGGAGAGCGAGTCGAGATGCAATCATACCGACGCCTGCCTGAAAGGGTTTGATCTCACCGTGCTCAGTGCGTTCTCCCTCGGGGAAAATGAGGATTGAAAAACCCTCGTCAACCAACTCACCGATATAGCGAAGCGCCTGGCGTGCTCCAGCTTCACGTTGCGGCAATGGGAAGGTGTTGAAGAAGAACGTAACCAGATAGTACTCAATGCCTTTGATAAGCCATTGCCATCTTGTGTATTGACCGGGAAGAAAGTACGCATTGAAGTACTCCTTGTAAATCGCCGGAGCTATGGTATAACGCCAGCGCGAGGGAAGCGCCGCTAAAATAGCAGGGGCATCCATAACACTCTGGTGGTTCGCAGCAAAGATCACCGGCCTCTCCAGAGATTGTAGATGTTCACGTCCTTCAACATGGATCCAAGTGAACAATCGGCAGAGAGGAAGAATCCAGGTTGCCAAGTTTAGCCGCCGTAGCACATGTACGATCCGGTAACGGCTCCAAGATGGAAGGTCTATCGGTTCAGCAGGCAGCTCAGAACTCGGGCGTTCAACGATTGCACGAAGATCTTCGACATTACGGGCCCGGGCAAACGCTGACTCGTCTATACTGGTCTGAAAGCGTTCCTCAAGCTCCATCAAAAGCTCCAAACGTTCTAGCGAACTGAGACCGATCTCCTCGATAGCCATATCCGGCCTGGCTGGCTGGCCACCGGTAAATTTCATGATAATCGATTCAATCGAATCTCCAACGGTAGCAGCCTGCGGTGGTTTGCCTTCCTCCACCCAGTCCTTGATTTCACGCCGTCTTAGCTTTTGTGTTCCCTCGGTGCGCGGTAGCTTATCACTAGGCCATACCGTAAGAGCACGTATCTTCTGGTGGTCCGCAAGCCGAGTATTTGCTTGACGCATTACTTCGTTGGGGTCAATCACCGGTTTGCCCCTTGGGTCGATACGCTCGGGTACGATCACAGCGTGTACACGTTCTTTGCCCTCGATGGTCACGCCAACAACAGCAGATTCTCGCACACCGGGAATCGAATCTAGGACGCGCTCGACATCCTCCGGAAATACATTCAGCCCCTCCGGCGTCACTATCATCTCTTTCTTACGCCCACGGATGTATAGACGACCTTGTTCATCGAAACCCCCAATATCACCGGTGTGGAGCCAGCCATCCTCAAATACCTGGGCAGTCTCAGCCTCCGCCTGGAAGTAGCCGGGTGTAACACTCTCTCCACGCACTAGAATCTCGCCGTCGGGTGCGATTTTTATCTCCGTCCCCGGCATTACCTTACCAACCGATCCCTTGTGCATATCAAACGGTTGATTGAAAGTGACTATTGGTGCCGTTTCCGTGAGTCCATACCCCTGAACCACTAGGAAGCCAAGGCCGGACCAGAATTCTTCCAGCTCAGGATCGAGCGGAGCTGCCCCCACTATGAAGCACCAGAATTTTAAGCCAAATAAACGGTGGATCTTCCAGTGCTCAAACCAACGTAAGACGATGTGTCGCTTTCTGTCATGGCCCTGCGCTGTCTTGGGCTCAAGACGAACAACATACCCACGTAGCATATCGAGAATTTTGGGTACACACACCACGACGGAAACCCGACGCTTGCGGACCTGCCGCGCGATCTCTTGCGGGTTGTAGCCACGCATGAAGACTACCGTGCCCGGTAGCATCGGTATGATAAATACGGCCATAGCCTGCGCAAAGAGGTGACTGAGCGGAGGAAGAGTGAGAAATCGTAGTGGAAGGAAAGGACGGAGGTATCTCCGATACTTGGCCACTTCACGCTGGATAGGTATGAGGTTAGCAAGGAGATTACGATGCGTAATCACAACCCCCTTCGGTTCTGCGGTAGCTCCAGATGTGAAGATTATCTCTGCTACATCATCTCGCCTGATTAGACTCTTGCTAGCATAATCAGGCCCATTGTCCGGCACATCGGGGGATGGTTCAACTGGACACCTAAGGTCAGCCAAGCGCCAGACCCGGATGCTGTTTTCGAACGATGGAACTGAGATTTCATCTCCTACCAGGATTATTCGGGCCTGGACGATTTTCTGCACCCTGTGTAGAAAATCTGATGAAGCCCGGTAATCGATTGGCACAACGACTGCGCCAATTAGAAGACATCCCCAGAATGCAACCACCCATTCTGGCCGATTCTCACTCCAGATAATGACCTTGTCACCTTTTTTTGCATTAGCGTCACGAAGTCGCGATGCAAAGAACTCTGCCGCACGGGCGATTTCGATATAAGTATGGGTCCGAGTTCTATAACCGTTATCGTAAATGAGTGAATCCCCGTGAACGTTGGCAAAGTCATAAAAGAAATCAAGCAACGTCTCTCGGCGTATATCTGACATATTATAGTAGTATATCTATAAAATCACCTGGTTCGAGTGGACTCTCCGGGGCGGAGCCGACTGGGCATCTAAAAATCAAAAACTGCCGTTCACTGCTAATATCATCTCTGTCCAAAATAACTATAACCGTTTATCATTCTAAATCGGAGCTTATTCAAGATGCAAGATGTTAGGTATCAGATAGGGGCGATCCATGTGATCGCCCTTTGGCAATTGGTTATTTACAATATCATCCCCTCCTAAATCCTCCCCCTTAAAAAGAGGAGGAAAGTTAAGGGCTTATCCTGACCTTTAAAGGGGAAAAATTCAGTGAGGTTATCCCTATCAAGGAGATGGTAATTTGGAGACGATCCTACCTTTAAAAGAGAATATATTCTTTCTTAAGTATCTTCCCTATCAACAAGCCCGCTCGGAATAGCAATCGGAATTGGATCAAAACCGTCTTGATATTCATTAGAAAGTATTATGCAAGTATTCCTTCCCCCAGTCGTATCCCAAGAAGTCCATACCATTATCTTATGCACGTTTCCATCCGTCCCTTTAAAATCTTCAAATGTCACAATATCCCCCCACCCTCGTGCGTGTACATACTGATTCATACCGTCTGTAAGCGCTTCCTCACAATGCTTCAGCAATAAATCATATTCATCTTCTTGATTTGAAATCTTCTCAAACCTAGCCGATATCCACAATAAACCTAAATCATTGGCCGTTAACTTTTTATTTTTCATGTCACACCTCAAATCTAGTTTCTCTGTTGAAGAAACTAGAAATGTTTATCAAGGACATCTTCTCATTATAGAAACTCACCAGGAATGCCGGGTAAGGTAGCTTTTAGGAATTTCCCAAAACTTCACACGCTCAGAAAACCTCATGCTATCGTGCAGAAAACAAACATGTGTGCAGAAACATTTATCCTGCGCAATTGAGTTTATCTCATCCTCTCTTATTTTAGAATTCCAGAAGGCTTGAAAGTCGCAGCCATAATCTCTAAGATTGCCGAGAGAACCACGAAGTTCGCAGGCTCTAATATTTCCGTCGTAATCAATAACTATTGCCGTTTCACCGGCTGTGCAAGGCATGGGCCAGGGTGCATTATACGTATAGTTATTAAACTGGGTTTGATGATGGAAATTAAGAACAGCAGAATATGCCGATTTTCTCACCCACCCTTGTACTGCTCCGCGATTCTCCGCCTTTCTAGCAGCGTATACCTGCTGAATTTTGGTTACTTCTCTATAAAGCTTTCTTAATTCTTCAGCAGGCACTTTTTTCAGGCTCTTATCCAGCGGGTCCCCACGGATTATCTGAAAAAAGTGGTAATCAAGGGCCTCATTTTCAAGGAAAAAATTGCCCAGTCTAGCAAGCTCGTGGCAATTTTCAGCACAAATTACCGAATTTACGTTTATCTGAAGCCTGTCACCGAATCTAGGCTTTAAAGTCCGGGCAAGCCCTATAGTCTCGAGGGACTTCTTGAAGTTTCCCGGAACGCTACGAATCTTATCATTTGTCTCAGGAAGGCCGTCAATTGAATTGTTAAGATAGACCTCGAGCAGTTCATTTTCTTCGAGGATTATCTCTGTGAGTTCTTTTATACGCCGCGGCTTAAGGCCATTTGTGGGGAGGTATATTCTTCTTATACCATTATTTTTGTAAAAGAGATTTACTATCTGAGAGAGTTCACTCCTAAGAGAGGGTTCACCACCGCTAAGAAGCAGGTCATGAAAAGGTGGCATCGTCTCTGACAACCTCTTTATCTCATCAAAAGTTAAATCCCCTTTTTGATTAAGCTCCTGCCAATAGAAACAGGTTCTACAGAGGGCATTGCAGCGAGAAGTGACGAAGAATATCACGGTATAGAGTTTCTTTGAAGGCTTTATGATTTTTATGAGCTTTTTCATTATTGCCAGCCCCAACTCCACTATAAGATTTGAAAGATAAAACACAAATAACGCTATAGTCCACTGTATATAATAGTCGTTTACCTGATTTTAGCACATGTTGGTTATATCACAAAGACAATTTAGCCTCTCTTTAGAGTCTATATACTCGCTCCTTCCAAGTAACCCCTTCACCACTTGCAACTTTATAGGCAGAGTAAAGTACTATACCGATGTAGACGGCTATACCTAGGGGAAAAGTAAAGGAGTAATAGCGAGAAATAGCAAAGAGCCGGGTAGCCTGCCAGGCAACGTAAATGGTCAAAACGAGAAGAAAAATGCTTTCGACCAGAATTAGGAATGAAAGTGGAGTATAGAATCTTTGAAAGGCCAAGTTAACCAGAGACCAGGTAACAAGGACCGGTGGTATGATCCCCCAGGCAAGGAGCAAAACTACAAAATACACGAGATTTCTCCATCTTCTACCAAGTCCAATGAAAAGATTTTTTGTCCACCCCTCCCACATCTCACTGAAATTCGTGTACATCCTGGTTCTTACGAGCTTTATCCCCCTCAATACACGAAGCTTATAGCCTGAACCCTTTACCAGATTTGCTAAGGCAAAATCTTCAACAATCTTATTCCTTATTGCTGAGTGTCCGCCTACTGCCTCGTACACCGAACGTCTTATTAATATGAACTGACCAATAGCTGCAGCCTTTTTACTCTTGGGATCATTAATTTTCTCTTGAGGAAATGCTTGATAAATGGATGAAAAAATAACTGGCTGTACTACTTTTTCCCAGAATGTTTCCAATATCTGAAAAGGAGAAATCGAGAGCATATCTACTTTATCATTTTCAGCGTATCTTATGACTGAAGTAAGCATGTAAGGCTCGGAAGCAGTATCCGCATCGACAAAAAGATACCAGTCTCCTTTTGCCTGTTTTATGCCCTGCCATAGAGCGTGGTTTTTCCCAACCCAACCTTCTGGGGTGGAAGCACCTTCTATTACATCCAAGCAGGAGTATTCAGAAGCAAGCTCCTTAAGTATGTTAATAGTATTATCTTTTGACTTATCGTCTACAGCTATAATCTCAAAATTTGGATACCTTTGAGAAAGTAAACTCTGGATACATCGCCTTGCGTTCTTTTCTTCATTTCGCATAGGCACAACGATAGAAACAAGTGGGGTATATCCTTCTATATCTTCTACAACTGGAATTTCTTCATAGTGAGTAATAACTTTTAAGAGGTTTAACAGAAAAATAGTTAGGAAAATTGCAAATATGCTAACTATTATCAGTAAGGGCATATCTCTTACAAGAAATATATTCTTGCCTTATACTATCTTCGTGAGGGTGTACCTATGGGATAATTCCTTTATCTTTTGCCCACACTTACTCCACTTTGTACTCTCATTACCTTGCTCCTCCTCCCGCAGGACAACACCACCAAGTTAGGGGGTGAGCGGTCATTGTGGGGAGTCCTTCTTATCAGCCGCTCGCAATGACCGCCTTGCTTAACTTAAGGATATTACTTCTAGAGGAATGGGACAGGACCGAATCATATGGTAAGTTCTTTAGATTTCTTGCGGATATCTCCTAACATTTTTACCGGAATTGCTTGATGTTCTGTATCTTGAAGTTCAGTCGAGTGACTTCCATTACCTTTACTTCCGTTACCGTTAGATTTCTCACGAATATCCCCTACCATCTTTACAGGGACAGCCTGTGAGCCATCCGGAAGATGAAGTGGCTTTGGCTTCTTGCTTGCATAAATCGGATGCCTTCCGTGCTCCTTGTACCAATCCCTAATAGTAGCTGTCCTGAATTCTTTCTCCACAATCCATCTCCAACCAATCCCGGTGTTATAGGCGCAAAAGGATATTTCCCCAAGTTGTGTCCCGTAGGGTATCACACACCTCTCGGTTCTTCTAAAATCGTAATTATATACATCCTGGAACCACATTGCCGCAATAAACTGAACACTCCAGTCATATCTGTCAGGAGAGACAGGTATTCCAAAATTCTTAGCCCCAGATTGGTCAAGGAAAAGATTAACTAGTGTGGGAAGGTCAATACCCTTTGGCGCTTCTTTCGGATTGTAGTTTCTCATGAAGGAAAGAGCCATCTCTGCCATGGCCCACTTCCGGCCTCGATAATGATCGGTGATTACTCGCATATCCCTAAGCAACTGCTTGAGGTTAATTATCTTCGTTACAGGCACTACCTCCTTGGTTCTCCGGTTAACTAAGAGCACAAAACCCGCTCCACAGTTTGGATGACATCCGCATTTCATCGAGCCCCAAGACTCCTCTAATCCTCTTGTCATATCGACGGCATCGGCGAAAGGTGAAAGCGCCGAAAGCGGGAACCAATCTCTCATCGGGTCTATGAGTCCGTCTCTCCACTTTGCAATGTCATGGGCTAGATGTGAGGTTGTGTATCTCTCCCTTCTTCTCTGGTCTTCCGGTATATCATCATCCCGGCCGGTAAACGATACGGGTTGGAACGCAATCCCAGCTACTTTTCCGACATTGTCGACCGAAAAATCAACTATTGGCACTACCTGGTCGTTGTTTATAGTGTTTACTATAGTGGGAACAAGCATTACGTTAATCCCAGCATTGTGCAGATTCTCTATTATCCTTTGTTTTACATCGTAGAGATTGGCTATCCTTCTATGAGCATGAGCCTTATTTCCTATACCGTCAAACTGAAGGTAAACAATTCTTAAGCCAGCCTCTTTTGCCTTATATGCATACTCAGGCTCTAGTGCAAACCTGAGTCCGTTTGAGGCCGCTTGTATCGAGAAAAACCCTAGCTCCTTTGCTAACCGGCAAGCATCAAGAAATATAGGAGAGAGAGTCGGTTCTCCTCCGGAGAACATAACCGCAGTCTGCCGCCTTGGCTTAAAGTTGGCCGCATCGGTAAGAATCTTCCTTACGTCTTCCATGTCCAGCTCGTGGACATAGCCCACCTGATTCGCATCCATAAAGCATGGTCGACACATCATGTTGCAGCGATTGGTGAGGTCAACTATCATACACGCTCCCCGGCTGTACTTGATTGTCGAAGCGCCATGAGAACGTAGGCTACCGAGTATATTCTCAGGAATTTGAGGGTCATCACCCATAAAAAGGGATTCTATATGCAGGAAGAATTCCGGGTCTATGGAGATTAAGTCTTCATAACGCCCGTGTTTTTCGCATGTCTTCTCCATTAAAACCCGGCCATCCTCATGGTAAAGACGAGCCCTGATCATGCCCGGGTTTTCTTTTATTATATCTCGCCAGTCCTTTCGATCGTTTGCTATGTCCTCTCTCACTTCCTTAACACAACCGGGACATAACGAATCGGTCTCTCTTGGCAAGCCAAGCGGAGGTTTTGTCCTCATACTCGACTTGGGAAAAGGAGCATGTGCCCAGTGAGGTTGAAAAGGCTTTGAAGGAATAATATCATTTATTACTCCTAACCCCTTCCATGTTAAGTCAGACGTCTTACTTAAAGTTTTTTCTAACAGTCTAACCATCTCCATGGCTTTTCCTCCTTTTTAAGGATTTAATTGGATTGTACCAAATTCGTTATAGTGATTTCAAGTACTTTCTAACTGGAGTGAATAGAATTAACAAAAGACCACAACCCTAGATGATGAGACCGCTCCTAGAGGTATGGCTACTTAACTCCCTTCTTGGTTTTTGAGTTAGGAATAAAAACCGCCATCTTTTTAGATACAAACGAAACAAAGAAAGTTCCAGAGCGATCTCTTTTACCAAAACCTATTATCATAATTCCTTCTTGATCTCCGGAACCGAAGCTTATATAATCCAAGGCTATGAGGGTTCTCCTGATTCAACCAGAACAGGGAACGAGTTTTGGAATAAGCAAGATCGTTACGACGGAGCCTCTCGGCCTGGAATCAATAGCCTCCCTCATGATACTTAATGGCCATGAGGTTCGTATAATAGACCTCAAGTTAGAAAAACCGTCAAGGCTTAGCGAAGAACTTAGGAAGTTTTCTCCTCATGCTACCGGCATAAGTTGCTCTTTTACCACCGATGTTTATCCAACTCTCAAGATAGCGGACTATGTAAAGAGTCGTAATAAGGATAATTTTGTTTTTGTGGGTGGACATCATGCCTCTTTACTTCCCTATGACCTTCTAACTCATTCAGTTGACGCTATTGTAATTGGAGAAGGAGAGGATGTGGGGGCGGAGCTTATCAACCAGCTGGAAAAGGGCGAAGATCCTGGTGCAGTCAAAGGTGTCATGACCCATGACCATATCGGGGGTGAAGGCTTTACGCCACGTGAGTTGGTGCGTGACATTAATGCATTTCCACCCCCGGCAAGGCATCTGACAAAGCATCTAAGGAAAAGATATCATATGGGGTTTGATGCCCCGATGGCTGCGATGGAGACTAGCCGTGGATGTCCTTTCGACTGTAATTTCTGCAGTGTTTGGGTTTTCTTCAACAGAAAAGCAAGAGTAAAATCCCCCGAGAAGGCATTAGAGGAGATAGTGGGAACAGAGGAGAAAGAAATATTTCTTACGGATGATATAGCCTTCATAAACCGCAAGGAAGCGGAAAAACTCGCAATCCTACTCAAAGAGAACAAAGTAAAAAAGGCCTACACCTGCGAGACCAGGGCGGATTTAATCGTAAGGAATGTAGACTTAATAAAACTCTGGAGGGAAGTTGGACTTAAGAATGTGTTTGTAGGGGTAGAGAAGATTGACGACGAGGGTCTTAAATCTGTGAACAAACGCACAAAAGCGTCCACAAATGACAAAGCCTTGGAGATTCTAAAGTCTATGGGAATAAAACCGGTTGCAACGTTTATTGTCGATCCCATGTTTACTGAAGAGGACTTTGATCGCCTAAAGGAGTATGCAATCGTGAATGAGCTAATAGCCCCTAGCTATACTATACTTACCCCTCTTCCCGGAACTGAAGTCTATGAAAGCAGAAAATCTGAACTTACTACAAGTAATTACCTAATGTATGATCTTTTACACTGTATTCTTCCCACCAGACTCCCTCTTGAGCGCTTTTATGTGCGGTTTGCAGACCTTTATAATCTCGGGCACTTAAACGCAAAATTTGGACCCAGGTTTATCCTAAGACTACTCAAAAACCTGAGGGGCATGAACATCGGAATAGCATTTAAAGTCTTTCGTTTAATGAATATGATGCGAAACCCGGAGAGTTACCTTAAAGCTCATAGGGCACTTGAACATTATAAACAACCAGACAGTAGATTCCGATTCCTCAATTAAACAGTATACCTTGCGTTTCACGAGCTTCTTGCTTACAGGTTTCCTAAGGTAAATATTACCAATACAAGCTCCGATCAAACCCACAAGTCCAGAATAAAACCAATTTTTTGAGAGCCGTTTAGTTAGATTGAGGTAGGACTAATTGAGCCGTCCCAAAGTTATGGCCATTTCAAAACAGAATGGTTTATGATTGGTGATTATGGTAAACCGGAACAAAGTCGAAGCAGTCAGCCTACTCCCCAGGGGAGTCCTTTCAAAAGATCCTGGAGGTGCGGACCGAACAACGCCACTGCCGCTATCGTAAAAATAAAGCCTAAAACGCCGACGACGATTCCGGCCACGACCATTTGAATAAGTTTCTCTAAGTTCTCATTATCTTCCATCAGTGTCCTCCAGAGTGGCGGGAACCGGCTTTCCCGTTAAATAGAGGGTCTCCCACCGGAATAACGGGGAAGGTCTTTATAAAAAATAGGAATGTGAGAACAAACGCCGCCAGGAAACCGAGGGTTATAAGAATATGGGTGGAGCCAAAGTTTATTTCCGGAGAAAATGAAGGCATAACTAGAACAAAAATGTTCAGCCATAAACCGATAAAAGAGATCGAGGCGATAAAGGACAGTATCGCTGGAATCACCTTGGTCGTCCTGGGTATAAGGGAGATAAACGGGAAAAAGAAACAGCATGAAAGCACCACCCAGGACAGCGACTGGAATGGCTCTACCCGGGTACGGGCAATGACAAACCCGGTCTCTTCGGGCATGTTAGCGTACCAGATGGCCAGGAACTGGGAGAACATCAGATAAACCCAGAACATGGAAAAACCTAAGAGCAACTTTCCGATATCATAGAACTGGAATGGGGTTATATAATCCTGCAACTTTAGATGTTTTCTAACAAACGTAGAAAAAATAATGGTCGCGCCGAGCGCAGCTAATAAACTGCTGATAAAGTAGTATGGGCCGAACAACGTGCTGAACCAGTGAGGGTCGAGGGACATCATAAAATCCCAGGCTATTATGCTTAAGACCGCGGCATAGATCAGAGCAATGGCCGGGGCAAGCTTGGATAACTTGTTCCAGCACTCCTTCCTCTCTTCATCGCCCTTCCAGCCGGAGGCAATCCAGGCGCAAAGGCCGGACAATTTCCCCTCGGCCCCTCCCAAATCCTGTCTCAAGGAATAATAAAGGTAGATAAGGCTCAGGATGAAGAGAATGAGAAAGCCGACCACGTTTCTGCCGGTGACAAAAGACATATTGAGCCAAATATCCTTGGGATGATGATAATGTTCCGTCGCGTAAGGCAGGACATGATTACTGCCAATGAAAAGAAGTACTAAGAGTAGAAGGAAAGACACCGGGAGAAAGGACCCCAGAGCTTCGCTTACCCTCAAAAGCGGCCGGCCCCACCTTCCCGATGTTATACGCAGAGCGCAGGAAAACACAATGCCCGCCTGGGCCACTCCGGTCCAGAAAATAAAATTAACCAGATAAATCTGCCAGGCTTCCTGCGATGCCGAACCCATTGCACCCCTGATGAAAGCAACAAGACCCACGATTACTAGCAGTATAAGAACCCCGAGGAGAAAAACGGAGGGCTTCGGTCTCTTAGAAAGGATTTCGTTTCTAATGCTCTCGTCCATCTTACTGTGTTTTCTCCTCTGTAGTATTAGAAGTGTTGAGCTTTCCTTGGAGCTTCCTCACAAAATTCACGATATCCCACGCCTCGCCCGAAGTTATGCTCTCCCGGTAGCTAGGCATCATCACCTTCCCGCCGTACCTGATATAAGCATATATGTACCCATCTGTCCTACCCTGGACCCCGGCTGAGGTGAGGTCAAGCGGATAGAATCCCCTCTTTATCACCGGCCCGTCTCCCTTTCCCTGGGGACCATGGCAGGCAGCGCAGTATATTTCAAACGCCTTTTCACCCGATTGTATAGAAGCCTCAGTTGCCTTATTCGGATTCATCGTTATCGCTTCGATCTTCTCTCTATCTCCCGGTTTTTCCGTCGTCCCGTCGGTGGCGACAGAATCGGTCGGGTATATCAAGGGCAGTTGATAAGGCCAAATCGAGGGTTGCTGATACATATCGTCCGACCAGGGCATGGCAAAGACCCTAATAGCCCCCAGAATTACTGCCATCATGAAGAGTAAGAAATAGTTTTTTGATCTCCTGAGCAATCCTGCTTTACCTCCACTCCGATTGCGGATTTGAGATTTCGGATTTAGGGGTCAGATCAAAATCCGCAATCTGCATCCCGCAATCCGAAATCGGCTTAGATTCCCTCAAACTTTATCTCCTCCGCACCGGATGACTTTAAGATCTCCTCTACTTTTCTTATGCTCTCTTTCGGACAAACTACCATCACCCCAAATTTGTCCTCGGAAAACCGGGGGTCATACATAGATATAGGTGCATTCCGCCTCAGGCGCGAATTAATTAGAAGGCCGACAAGAGTAGCCAGAGCCCCCAGAAGGACGGTAAGCTCAAACACTATGATCATGAAAGGGGCAAGGGAAACGATCGGCTTAGCGCTCACCCGAAGAGGATAAGATAGAGAGGTCAAAATAGTGAATCCAAGGCCGCATATAGCACCCAATGTCGCTCCACCGAGTGTGAAGAAACGAACTATACTTTCCCTCTCTTTTAGCTCCTCTTCGATCACGTGATGGGGAAAAGGCGAGAATACCCGGAGATTTCTGTAGCCCTCTTCCTTTAGTTTCTTGACAGTCTGTACGGTAGAATCGAGGTAGGAGAAAACCCCCAGTACACCCTGGTCGCTTCTCATTGTGGTTTTGCCTCCTTGGTGGGCGCCGGCAAGATCTCCTTCAGCTCGGCAATCGAGACCGCCGGAAGAAACTTCACGAACAAGAGGAAGAACATGAAGAACCAGGCAAAGCTTGCCGCCGTGATTGCCAGCTCGACCAGAGAGACCTTGTAAATACCGAAGGCGCCGGGCTCAAACTCATGCGATAATGAAATTACGATGATATTAAACCTCTCAAACCACATCCCGATATTTATGAAAAGAGATATGACAAAGAGTGCGTTTATGTTGGTACGGATCTTCTTGAACCAGAGAAGCAAGGGAACCAACACGTTACAGAAAACCATTATCCAGTACATAGGGGCATAAGGGCCTTTGGCTCTATATACGGTTTGCCCCCACTCATAAGGGCTTCCGCTATACCAGGACATAAGAGGCTCGACTACATAAGCATAGGTAACGATAAGAGAGGTGAGAATAATCATCTTAGCCATGGCCTCAAAGTTATCTACGGTTATGTACTCTTCCAGGTGGAAGATTTTACGGATGGGAACGACCAGGCTGATCACCATGGCCAGTCCGGAAAAGATAGCCCCGGCCACGAAGTAGGGTGGAAATATCGTCGTATGCCATCCCGGAGTATTGGCCATAGCAAAGTCCCAGGACACCACGCTGTGGACTGAGATAACCAGAGGGGTAGCGAAGGCGGCAAAGTATAGATACGCCCTAGTGTAGTGAAGCCATTCCCAGTTTGAGCCCTTCCAGCCGAGGGATAAAATTGAATAAAGGATTTTCCTCGGTTTTTCTATCACCCGGTCTCTTATTGCCGCAAAGTCCGGAATCATCCCTACGAAGAAGAAAACGGTGCTCACCGTTGCGTATGTGCTCACGGCAAAGACGTCCCATATAAGAGGAGACTTGAAGTTAATCCAAAGCTCGCGCTGGTTGGGGTAAGGAAAAAGCCAGTAGAAGTTCCATATCCTTCCCAGGTGTATAAGCGGGAAAAGTCCGGCGGTGGCGACCGCAAAAACGGTCATCGCCTCGGAAATACGGTAGATAGACAGCCTGAATCTTGCCCGGAAAAGAAACAGTATAGCCGATATCAATGTGCCGGAGTGAGCTATCCCTACCCAAAAAACGAAGTTAGTGATGTACACCGCCCAGAAAACCGGATGCCTGTACCCGGTAACCCCCAACCCAGTATAGATCTGATATATAAAGCAGATAAGACCAACGCCCAGAACAGCCAGGTCAAACAAAAATAGTGCCCACCATTTAACGGTAGGCTTGTCCAGCATCCGGATTATATCCCGGTTTACTTTTGAATAGGTTATCGTAGTTTCCTGGCTCATTATGCTTTATCCCATTTAACTTTTTTTAGATAGGTAATCGCCGGATCTGTGTTTATCACCTCGAGAACTCGGTATCCCCTCTCATCCTTTGAAAGACGTGATACCCGGCTTTCCGGGTCCTTCAAGTTGCCGAAAACTATCGCTTTTGTCGGACAAGCCTGGGCGCATGCTGGCGTCACCTCTCCGTCTTTTACGTCCCTACCCTCGTCCTTTGCTATATCTTTGGCGAACTGTATTCTCTGCACGCAGAAGGTACATTTCTCCATAACCCCCATCGACCTTACGGTGACGTCCGGATTAAGCTGCCAGTTTAGCGGCTCGGGCCACTTATACTGAAACCAGTTAAACCTTCTGACCTTGTAGGTGCAGTTGTTGGAGCAATACCTGGTCCCAACACAGCGATTGTATATCATCGCATTAAGACCCTCATGGTTATGGTAGGTGGCATAAACGGGACAGACCGGCTCGCACGGAGCGTTTCCGCAATGTTGACATAGCATCGGAATAAATCTCGTTTCCGTCCCACCATTTCCGTCGTCTTCGAAATACCTCTCAACCCTGATCCAGGACATCTCCCGTCTCCGGGCTACCTGCTCTTTCCCTACTACCGGTATGTTGTTCTCAGCATAACAGGCAGTAACACAGGCCCCGCATCCTATGCATTTAGAAAGGTCGATGGACATACCCCACTGATAATTTATGTATTCTTGAGGAGGATACATGGTCAGGTGCTCGTGATGCTCTTCATGTATGCCCTTGGCCAGCTCCCCCAGGGTCACCGCCTGGGCAATATGCCTATCGTGTTGAGTCATGGTGTACTGGGTCTTAACCAACTGACCCCGCTTCCCGGTATTGGAGATCTTCACCTTCGTAGAAAGCCAGGCAAAACCGCCGGAGGGTTCATCGAGGGCAATTCGCAGAATGCTGATGGGATTGACGCCCCGATTCTGGGCATATCTTCCGTAAGCGGTATGTCCGAGCCCCATGGGTACGGCTACCGTATCCGGCCTTATGCCATTATGCACAAAGACCTGAGTCTCCAGCTTCCCGTAAGGAGACTCGATCGACACATAATCCCCTTCCCTCAGGTACAACTTCGCGGCGGTATCCGGATGTATTTCCGCCCAGGAATCCCAACAGGCCGTAGTAATGGGGTCGGGAAGCTCCTGCAACCAAGGTTTGTTAGCCCCTCTTCCGTCATAGTACCGTGAGGATGGGTAGGGGATGAAATACATGTCGCCGTCTCCCTCAAACACCGGCTCGGCGTCGCCAAAATTGACCTGCAGAATGGAGTCGGAGAGTTGAACTTGCACGCTTTCCGGCTGTCGGAACACTCCGCCGCCCTGGACCGATTCCTCCCAGAAGGTTTCAAAATCCTTTTCCGGGGCAAACCTGGGCTGATGTTTGCCTTTCCAGTAATCCCTCAAATAATCGTAGAATGTCTTCCAGATGAATTGCTCTTTTACGCCGTCAATCTGCTGGCTCACTGCTAGAATAACATCACCCGTGGCCTTGGTGTTGAAAACGGGGGTCATGACCGGCTGGACCAATCCATAAACTCCTTCCCTGGGGACATAATCTCCCCATTTTTCCAGGGTTGTATTGTCCGGGAGTATCAGATTAGCAAGCTCGGCGGTCTCATCCATGAAGCTCGAGAAGCTCACCACCATAGGGACGTTCTTTAGAGCCTGGTCAAACCTCATGGACTTGGGCATGGTGAATACGGGGTTCACGTTATAGAGGAGAAGAATCTCCACTTCTCCGTTTATCATAGAATCGACCAGGGACGAGATTTCCTTGAACGAGCTTATATCGGAGATAGACAGCGACTCACCGAAATTAACCATCTCCCCGACGTTTCCGGCGACATAGTTGAGAATATTTATGGCTAACTGCGTGGCAGTGGCGTTGGTTCCGGTATTTGCTGCGCCTCCGCCTATGGCGATGCTCGGGCCCATCTCCACAAATTCTTTCGCCAGGCGATTGATTGTATCTTCGGGCACGTCGGTGAGTGATGAGACCTTATCTGGTGTGTAGTTGTTAAGAAGATTCTTTATCTTGGCAGTTTCATCAAGAGAAATGGAGCCGGTTAAGCCTTCGTTCAAAATTACGTTAGCAATACCGAGTGCCAGGAACACGTCCGTACCCGGCCTGATGAGAATCCGCTCATCAGCGTTCGCTCCGGTCAGAGAAAGCCTTGGCTCTACTTGGACGAATTTCCCCATGCTCCCGTCCTTATAGCTGTGCATCCGGCTAAACTTGCCCGCGTACTCCGTAGGAGAAAGCCATGTCTCCAAGAAATCCGCGCCAAACGATAGTAAATACTTTGCCTTTTCGATATGGTAGGTTGGAATTTTATCTATTCCGAATGCAATCCTATTTGCTTCCTTTATCGGCTCGTGGCTGAATGTTTCATAGACGATGTGTTTTCCACCGCCCAGCGCCGCCAGCCACTCTGCTACAAGGTCGCCAAGGCTTCCGGAGATGTTGTTGGTCATAAATACGATCTTATTTCCTTTCCCTTGCTTCAGAATCTCCACTATTCTATCCAGGAGGGCTTTTTGTGCGGCTTCCCAGCTCGTCGGCTGAAACTTGCCGGAAGCGTTTTTACTGAGCGGGCCGCGGACACGGTCGGGATTGTAGAGTCCTTGGAGGGCTGACTGACCGCGGGCACAAAGGCTCCCGGAATTGACCGGGCTCGATGGATTTCCTTCTATCTTGATTGCTCTGCCCTCGCGGTTCTTGACCAGCACCCCACAGCCCGCCGGGCACTCGGTGCATGTGCTCGCATACCATTTGGGGATTCCGGGGATCACATCATCCGGTGGTATGACATAGGGGATTATTTGCTCCACCGGTTCGGGAGAGCAAGCGCCCGTAACCGCTGCCGTGCCTCCGGCTATTCCGATTATCTTTAGGAAATCCCTTCTCTTTATCCCGCTCGCGGTGATTCCTTCTGCCTTCCTCGGTACGGGCCTGGTCAAATCACATTTTTTACCTTCAGACATTTCTCCCTCCAACTAATAGTGGCAGGTCAAACAATCCTTGAGCTGAGTCAACTGTTCGTGATCTTTAGCATTCTGCTCATGGCAACCGAGACACCAGCCCATTTCCAGCTTGTTAACTTTATGGACTACGTCCATAGTTTGCACTTCTCCATGACAGTCTGCACATTGAAACCCGCGCTTAATGTGGCGCTTATGGGTAAAATGAACAAACTCAGGCAGGAAATGAACCTTTACCCAGGGAATAGGAGTCTTCTTATTCCAATATTCCTTTACCTTGGCAATTTCATTTTTAATGTTTATCTTGCTTCCGTCATCCAGTACATATTCCACGTCCCGCCCGGCAACCTGATTGTGGCACCCCATACACTTCTGAACCGACGGTATGCCCGGCCAGGGGGATACGGACACGTAGCTGTGGCAGTACTCGCAGGCAATCTGATTCTCCCCGGCATGAATCTTATGACTGAATAGTATGGGCTGGGTTGGGCCTTTGGTACTGCTTTCAGCAGGTCGATTGAGTGGATAAAAATATATGCCGGCCAGAGTAAGTACACCAAGCAGAGCAAACGGCAAGAATTTGGCTAGTCCTCTCATCTCTCTACCTTAAACTGGAGTGCAGTTTTACGGAATGTTACGGCTTTTAAAACGAAAAATGCCTAGTATGTATATCATACTAAGGAAATCTGTCAAGTTAAGCCAGGATGCATTGATATTTTTTGCTATTCACCGTTAATTAAAGTATCGAACCTGCTCGATGTATACCCCCCAAAGGGCTCTTCCAATGACATCAACAGGTCAAACCTTCCACAAAAATCCCCTCTGGAGAGGGGTGTCTCGAAGGGAGGTTAGGACGGGGTGTGTTACTTTGGAGAGAGGTGAGAGAGAGTTAGGGGTGGTCCCACACAAAGAAAGTAGGAAACACAGATACTTCGACCGGGCTTTTTTTACCCTCACAATTGTAGGGGTGAATCTGGTATTCGCCCCATTCATCTTTAATGGGTGAACACAAGGTTCATCCATATTTTTTTATTTCAGCGGATTTCTTCCCTAGTTTTCTAGGACCTGAATTTATTTCAGCTTGGACAAAAAATCTTCAATCACAAAATTACCCCCAAGCACTCTAATAAAACAGGAGCCAGAAATCTCTCTAATTTTCCCCACCCTCCCCTCTTCAACTGAGACCCCGGTATCAAAAGGTAGAACTCCAATTATATTCTCCCCGGTCATCTCGAGTATAAGCCCCGGATTAGTGCGCTCGGCAAGGCCGGGGGAGGAGGGAAATTGGTTAATCACGATGCCCAAAACTTTGAGACCCCTAGCCCTTGCCGACTCTACCGTTAAGAGCGTATGGTTTAACGTTCCCAGGCTTGGACGGGTAACGATAACAATCGGTAGCTCTAAATCGAAGGCTAAGTCGGACATCAAATAATCTTCAGTGACCGGAACCAATAACCCACCCGCGCCTTCAACAACCGTAATATCATGACTCGAAGTAAGCTTACGGAAGAGGGATTTTATCCTTTCTATATCTATCTTCTCCCCCGCCATATCCGCTGCAACCAGGGGAGCGAGTGGCTCGGGAAAACGATACGGGCAGACCTCTTCTAACGGATAATTCATCTCCATGACCCTTTCCACAAACTCGATGTCCATAATAGAGCCGGTATTGGTCCCTGTTTGCACCGGTTTCATCACGGCAACACTTTTACCGGATTGCTTTAAAGACCAGGCGAGTGCAGCGGATACGACGGTCTTCCCCACTCCAGTATCCGTGCCGGTCACAAAAATGCCTCTAGGGAAATAGGTCATTTTAGAAATTCTAATTAGCCGCTAACGCATGGATTCACGATGCACTTAAACATCATTAATCTCGCATCATGTATCCTGCATCATTCTTTTTTCTTATTCGTGCCAAACTGTGTAAATTCGTGGTTTAATTATTTGAGCTCTAATTCTTTTATCTTTTCGGCTACTTCCTGGGCGTGTTGAGAGGTGTTGACTTTCTCCCAGACATGTCTGATCACACCCGATTTATCTATGAGAAAAGTCACCCTTCTAGCCGAGCCATGCTCGCTCTCTACACCATAGGTCTTTATTATATTCTTACTTTTGTCGCTCAGAAGGGGGAAATTGAGGTTGTACTTATCCCTGAAACCTTCGTGTGATTTGACGCTATCGGTGCTCACACCGAGCACCTGCACCCCGAGTTTTTCCAGCATCTCCATCCCGTCCCTCATCGAGCAGGCCTCTTTGGTGCACCCGGGTGTATTATCCCTTGGGTAGAAGTAAAGCACGACTGCCTTTTTATCCTTGTAGTCACTAAGCTTTATCTTTTTTCCTCCATAGGTTTCTGCTTCTATATCCGGCGCCTTGTCTCCTATCTTGGGCATTTTTGCCATGCTAAGATCCTCCTTCGAAAGAACAAACTTTAATGACCAAAACAAATATCAAATCTCAAGCCCCAAATTAAAAACAAATTCCAAATGATGAGAAGTAACTAACTAGAAACAATGAATCTCCATGAGGCGAGCCGCATAGTATAAATACCTGCGTAAGCAATATTACACGTCATTGCAAGGAGTCCTTCGATTCCTCAGGATAAACTACGTGAGGAATCTAAATAGATTGCTTTGCTGAGTTTGCACTGAGTGAAACGAATGTGCTCACAATTACAACGGAAACTATGTGGCAACCCAAAGGGAATTCTCAAGCTAAGGTTCATTGCAAACTTATTTTAATTTGTTTGTGATTTGTAACTTAGTATTTGTTATTTGCTTTATTTAGATGTAGCCTAGAGCCCTCTTTGCTTCTTCGCTCATCTTGCTAGGGTCCCAGGGAGGGTCCCAAACGACCTCTACTATGGCCTCTTTCACGCCGGGGAGTTCTTCTATAAGCATCTGTGCCTCCTGGACCATCTGCCCCGCCGTAGGGCATCCCGGTGAGGTCAATGTCATTTTTACGTTTACTATTCCGTCCTCAACCTGGACACCGTAAACCAGGCCCAGATTCACGATGTCGATAGGAATCTCCGGGTCATATATATCACTTAAAATCTCAAACACCTTCTCCTCGGTGACCTGGTCCGAGGCAGGCTCCACACCGGAAGTGTCGGCAGGCTCTGTGGAACCCGACTGACTGGAAATGGGCTGAGCCGTACCGCTTTCTGTTTTTAAGTCTTGTTCATCTTTGTCGCCTTTGTAATCATCCTTCTCCCGAGGTTGAGATGTTTGGTCAACGGCTTCCTCGATGCTTAGGGTCTCAAGCTTGTGTATGTTTTCAGTCCTAGGAGTCTCCGCCATATTCTTTACATCCATCATCGTCTTCTTCTCATCGCTGATTTCTACGGTCTTTCCGCCTTTTCCCTCTTCCTTTTTGAATATTTTATTGAACATATCTCCAAGCCCCATAACTGTCCTCCTTAGGATTAAGTACAAATCTTATGTATGTAAGGATACACACTGATTAAGGCTATTCAAAGCTTTCAAACCACCCGGCATGCATCTTAAAAAGTGAAGTCCTCTAATCTACTCCTCAGGTTAACTTCTTTACTGCGGCTAGCGCCGCATCATAGTTTGGATGCTCGGTCACTTCCTTGACATACTCCGCATGCTGAACGGTATTATTTTTATCCACTACGAATATAGCCCTAGTCAGCAGGCGGTGCTCTTTTATTAAAACTCCGTAGGCTTCACCAAACGAAGCATCGCGGTAGTCAGATAGGTTCTTCACCTTATCGATTCCCGCAGCGCCGCAGTAGCGGCTCTGGGCAAATGGTAGGTCCATGCTCACGGTGTAAATCTCGACATCGTCCGGAAGTTTAAACGCTTCCTCATTAAAACGCCTGCATTGTGCATCACAAACTGGGGTATCTACGGATACAACTACGTTAAATACCTTTATTTTATCCTTGAGGTCATCTAGGGTAATGGGAGAACCTAAGGCTTTAAGAGCGGTAAACTTTGGAGCCTTGTCTCCAACCTTGATCTCGGGTCCTATCAGAGTAACCGGATTTCCTCTCATCGTCACTGCGCCTGGTCTTTCCTCAGCCATATTCCATTTACCTCCTCCGATTTGCTATTTACTTTCTCCGAAACTAGGCTAAATAGAACCCTACTCAATGTCAATAGAAGTGGATGAGCAAAAGCTTGGCCGAAACATTTGACAAAGCATAAAAAGCGTGCAATATTAAGAAACTAAAATAATTTAGGAGGCGCTAATTTGTTAAGAGGTAAAGTAAAGTGGTTTAATGAATCCAAAGGTTACGGATTCATTCAGCAAGACGATGGTAAGGACGTATTCGTCCATTATAGTGCTATTCAGGATGCCGGCTTTAAAACCCTTGCTGAGGGCGAAGTTGTGGAATTCGAGGTAGTGCAAGGTCCAAAGGGACTCCAAGCGAGTAAAGTTACCAAGGTTAAACAGTAATACTGATTAGCCCCTTTCTGAGAAACTCCCTGACGTACATTCTCGGAAACCTAAGTTCGTTTGCTGAGACCTTTTAAAGGGGCAGTATAATTCTACATTCTGCATGCTCCTGAGGTACCAGCATGCTGCAGGATGTTCAATTTTCTGAAGACGGTAACGGTTTGTCTTCGAATAACCCTAATATTCAGATATATCTCATAGTCTGAGCTAACTGTGCAACTAATTTCGGTGCTTACAAATTAGGCTAAGCTAGTTTTGTCATACTGAGTTCTTCGCCAAAGCTCAGGATAAACTATGCGAAGGATCTATATTCTCTTTAGATTCTTGGCTGGAGCCAGCCCTGAGCTAAATCGAAGAGTTCAGAATGACAGTTAGGAAATAGCCGTTGCATACCGATACAACCTTCATGAACACTGTCTGTTATTATACCGTCTAGCTATTACCAATTAGTTTCATTTTCCACTAATCCATTCGTATTCAGTTAAAATAGGAACTATCAAATTCGAACTAGAGAAAACATTATGAATCATCACGCTACCAGAGAAGGCACGTCTCGATATAAGGATAGATTAAAGCATCAAACCACCCCCAAGCACTTTCGGGAAACCCGGGGCTTGTGGATTTCTTCGATCGGACTCGGTTCATACCTTGGAAACTACGATGGCGAAACCGACATGAGATACCGAGATGCGGTGATTCGCGCCGTAGAGCTTGGCTGCAACAAGATTGATACCGCTATCAACTACCGGTTTCAGAGGAGTGAACGCTCCATAGGAGCGGCCCTTGAGACCCTATTCCGAGAGGGCAAGGCTTCACGCGATGAGATAATCGTTGCAACAAAGGGAGGCTACATACCGTTTGATGGTTCCCCTCCAAGGGATATGAAAACATACCTTATCGATACTTTTATAAAGCCAGGGATCGTAAGACCGGAAGATATAGTAGCGGGAAGTCACTGTATGACGCCGCGATACCTGGAGAACCAGCTCGAATGCAGTCTCCAGAACCTCGGTCTTGGGTGTGTAGATATCTATTACATCCATAACCCGGAGGAACAGCTACGCCAGGCATCTATAGAAGAATTCCATAGCCGTCTGAGAGCCGCTTTTGAGATTCTGGAGAAGAAGGTATCCGACGGCAAAGTCTCGGTGTACGGCGCCGCTACCTGGAACGGTTTCCGTCAGCAACCTGATTCCAGGGGCTACCTGTCACTGGAGAAGATGGTGAAAATCGCCGAAGAAGTCGCCGGAGAAAATCATCACTTCAAAGTTATTCAACTTCCTTATAACCTGGCCATGCCGGAGGCCCTTGTTGCCAGGAATCAGAGCGTAGAAGAAGAGTCTGCCTCCGTGATTGAAGCCGCATGGAGGCTGGGTGTTACTGTTGTGGCCAGTTCTTCTCTTCTCCAGAGTCAGCTTTCCCGGAATCTCCCCGATTTCATTGGAGAATACCTGATTGGACTCAAGACCGATGCACAGCGGGCACTTCAGTTTGGTCGTTCAACCCCAGGAATCTCCACGGCCCTCGTAGGAATGAGCAACATCCTACACGTCGAGGAAAACATGCAGCTAGCCAAAATCCCGCCTGCTTCTCCGGAAGACCTCCAGAAGCTTTTTACCCATGAGGGGTAGCTTTTTCTAAAGCGTGGATTTAAAACGAACCTCCAGAGTGGAATCTATATTATTTGCTTAGCCCCTTCAATTGTT
The DNA here is from genome assembly GCA_035559815.1 of Thermodesulfobacteriota bacterium. NCBI lineage: Bacteria > Pseudomonadati > Thermodesulfobacteriota > Thermodesulfobacteriota bacterium. The sequence goes on along the minus strand of DATMAT010000055.1, from coordinate 321 downwards.
GCAATTCATCGGCTGTCCAGGGAGTGGTACGGTCGGCAGTTCCTTTGCGAACTTCGTTTACCATGTTTGGCGTAATTTCCCCAGCGTTATTTCCCCAGCTTGTTCTTACATAGGTCAGAACGGCAGCGATCTCTTCGTTTGAAAGCTTGGAGCCCCATTCAGGCATGACGTTGTTGTAGATCGTGCCCTTTACCTCTATAGGTCCCTGAAGGCCGTGAAGCACAATCCTTATCGGGGTCTCCGGGTCATTTATTACCCATTCGGAACCGACCAGTGGTGGGAATGCGCCTGGGAGTCCCTGTCCGTTTGCCTGGTGGCAGG
>DATMAT010000054.1 GCA_035559815.1 Thermodesulfobacteriota bacterium | reverse complement strand
GCGACCCGCCAAAAGCCGCATACAAAAGCAAAGTAACCAGATTAGCCCCGCTGAAGTTTTTTGAGTTGAACAAGGTAAGGGGCATCATCGGCGTCGAGATACGACCTTCAAAGGCTATAAAGGAGATTAATAGGAAGAGTCCTACCAGCAGTGCGGTCAACACTAAAGGGTGGTCAAATCCCAGGTTAGACGATTCGATTAGTCCGAAAACAATACCTCCGAGTGCCAGTGTTACAAAGAGAGCACCCCACAAATCCAGCTTGCCGTTACTGTTTTCGTTCCGGCTTTCCGGAACGCGCGTGAACAAAATGGAGAGCACTATTATGGAAATAGGAATGTTTATAAAAAATACACTCCGCCAGGATACGTTATCAACCAGCCAACCCCCGAGAACCGGGCCGAGAGCGGTGGTTATGGCGGTGAAACCAGACCAGGTTCCGATGGCCCGCCCCCTCTGCCTTGGTTTGAACGATATGTTAATAATGGCTAAACTCCCCGGTACCAGTAAGGCTCCCCCAATTCCCTGGAAAATCCGGGCGATGATCAGATGGGTTGCATCTTTGGCTACACCGCAATAAACGGATGCTATCGTGAATAGCACGACGCCGGCGGCAAATATCTTCTTCCGTCCAAAGTGGTCTCCCAGCGAGCCGCCCAGCAACATCAGAGAGGCCAGGAATAGCGCATAAGCCTCGATAATCCACTGTATAGTGGTTATGCTGGCGTGGAGTTCCAACTGTAAGACCGGAAGCAAAACGTTAAGCGCAGTGCTATCGATAAGAGCCATGCCCGTTCCCAGGATGGCCGCGGCAAGAACCCAATTGCCGTTATGTGCCTTAACTTGAGTGGTGTCCAAATCAGACTTTATGACCTTCTGGGCAGAGGAGTTTTTGAAATGATTACCCATACTTAGTCCCAGATATTTTCTTAATCCCAGGATATTTGTCAATAATAAAGAATAATAAGGCAAAGAAGCGGGCCTATCTGAAATGAGCCCTATATCGGCCTGTGTTCCCTATTGGCCGGAATAAAATGCGTTATTGACTTGAGTTTTCGTCATGTGGGACAATACAATAGAAAAGAGAACATTTCCAGTTTGCCTGAAAATGAATGTAACTGCGGCAGAAGAAAATCGAGACAAACTAATGGAGATGATACACGGCAATTGGCTGGCCCAGTGTATTTATGTTGCTGCCAAGCTGGGTATTGCCGACCATCTGAAAGAAGGTCCCAAAAGCTCAGATGAACTGTCTCATATCATTGGCGCCGAGCCTAGGGCACTATATCGATTGCTGCGCGCCCTTTCCGGCTTGGGCGTTTTCCACGAAGAGCCCGGTAAGCGCTTTTCTTTAACCGCCATGGGTGAATTACTCGGTAGAGAATCACCTAACTCTCTAAATGCATACATCATCATGATAAACGAAAAGGAGTGCTATCAGTCATGGGGAAACCTTCTTTACAGCGTAAAAACCGGAGGGTCCTCATTTGAGCACGTTTTTGGCCAAGAATTCCTGCAATACGTCGAGAAAAAAGCCGAATTTGCTGGCGTCTTTAACCAGGCCATGGTGGAGAAGTATAGAGGCGTGATTCCGTCTATTTTGAAAACTTACGATTTCTCCGGTTTCAATACGGTGGTCGACGTCGGCGGGGGTTATGGGCAGTTGCTCATAGAGATTCTAAAAAGTAACCCAAACACCCGAGGGATACTTTTTGATTTACCTAAAGTTATTGAAGGGGCGGGAGAGAATATTGCCAATTCCGGAGTTGGCGAGCGAATTACGCTTATTGCCGGGGATTGCTTTGACAAAATACCGGAGGGTGGAGATGGGTATGTGTTAAAGTCTTTCATCAATAATTGGGAAGATGAAGATGCAGTCAAGGTGCTAAGTAACTGCAGAAGGTCGATGAACCCAGACGGCAAACTCATCATCATCGAGCCGGTCTTGTTGCCGGCGAACGAGCCGGATTACGGGAAACTAATGGACTTGCAACTTCTGGTCTTGCAAAAGAGCAGGGAGAGGACGAGAGAAGACTTTGAAGGACTGCTTAAGCTATCCGGTTTTTCGATGCGGTCTATCTTCCGCTCGCAATCGGAATTCAGCATAATCGAAGCTGTTCCAGTCGGTTAATCTGGATATCTATCTACCTCCCTCAATACATAAGAAAAATGAGACTTCGGTGCAATAAGGTTAATGGCCCGCAGATATTTTTTTCCTTCCCTGTAATTAAGGAGTAGAATTTCGGTCCGAGTAGTGCTTCGAACGTCATCGCGAGGATGAATTTAAAAAGTAAGGTGTTCGCCTTTCCCCCGGTTTAACCGGCTCAGGACGAGCGGGCTTTTTATCTCTTCTTACCAGCGGATGTATGCATCCGCTCATACTGAGTCAAATCGAAGTATGAATTCCTATAAGGTATACATTTCTGGACTGGGTTCGCAACGATAAGCTCTAAAAATTGTATCGGACTCTCGTTTGCTATGTTTATTTTTTAATTTTAGGATTATCGTTTTTGCCTTTAAGATGAGGAAACAACGAAATAAAAACAATGAAGATAATTTATTGGACACTAAGCCTGTTCATGATCATGCAGGCATCCATGGCTCAATCCGAAACCGGGCCAGTTAGTTCAACATGGGTGTTGCTGGGACCGGAGGGAGAGGTAATCGCCCGTGCGGTAACTACGGGCTCGAAATGTCCATCAATCGTGCTTGATGCTATCTCACAACCAATGCAGGTAAGGGCCGAGCCATCGACCGACTATCCGGTTCTGGTTTGTGAATCGGTAATTCCGCTCGGAGTGGCCTCGGCAGAGATTGAAGGCCGGCTTTTACCGTTACCAAAACCGAGTTCAAAACGGATTGTAGCCTTTGGAGATGCCGGTTGCCGCATCAAACCGCCCGAGGACGTGGTTCAGGATTGTAACGACCCGAATGCCTGGCCTGCAGAAAAGATCTCGAAGACCGCCGCTTCGGAAAAACCGGACCTAGTCGTGCATGTTGGCGATATTCTCTACCGGGAAAGGCCGTGCCCTCCGGAAGATTCTTCCAAGTGCGGCAATAGCCCCACCGGATATAACTGGGATACTTTTAATGCCGACTTCTTCATACCCCAGGCAGAATTATTGAGGGCCTCACCATGGATACTCACACGGGGGGACCACGAGACCTGTAAAAGGGCTGGTTCCGGGTGGTTTCTTTTCTTCGACCCAAGGCCTATGCCCGGGGAATGCCTGGATTTCACCGACCCATATACTATCCAGGCGGGCGACCTGCAGATTCAGGTGTTTGACTCGTCCATGGCCCAGGACACATCACCTCCGCCCCCGGATTCGACAGTCGTTAACATATATTCCGCACAATTGGCCTCGTTACGGACGGTTACCTCAGATAACGCCTGGTTCCTTACCCACAAGCCGCTCTGGGGCATAGTGGAAGACGGCAACCAACTGGTGAACCTGAGCATAACCATGCAGACGGCATCCAACAACGACTTCCCGAACGGGGTAAAACTCATCTTAACAGGGCACATCCACACATTCGAGACACTCCGTTTTGATATACCCCGTCCTCGTCAAGTTATTGTCGGCACCGGAGGTACAGAACTCGACCCCCCGATAACGATGACCGTAACCGGGACAACGGTTGCCGAAGCTAGGGTAGCCGGCTTTGAGACCGTCGACCGGTTCGGCTATCTTCTCTTCGAAAGGGAGCATAATGATTGGAAGGCATCCTTTCGCAATGAAGCCGGTGAAACCTTGACCTCATTCACCGTACCGAAAGGAGCCGGGGAAGGATGCTCGGTTGTCAAGAGCAACTCCCCGACATCGCTCCTCTTATATCTTCTTATACCATTGGGTATTCTGGTGAAAAGGCTCTGGAAAATAGGTAGAGTTAAGAGCTAAATCGGGATAGTTAGTTTAAAAAGACAACAGTCTTTCTTGAATAGCGCAAATTGCTCGCCCGAAAGAGCTAGGTAAGGGTTGAAAACGCACATCAAAAAACCAGTTGACTTAGGGGGTCACCTATGCTATATACTTGCCCGATGGAGTACTTTTGTATAGTTTTATAAGCGAACTTAGCTTGGATAATTATATCGTTTGTATTCCACCTAGTTATATAAGTTTCAGCTAAAAAGGGGGTTCAAATGGTAATCGGAGTGCCTGCCGAGACTTACCCTAACGAGCAACGAGTGGCTTTAATCCCTGCGCTGATTCCTTCTTTAACCAAGCTTGGACTCGAGGTTTTAGTAGAGAAGGGGGCAGGAAGTAAGGCTGGTTATCCCGACACTGAATATGAAAAGCAGGGAGCCCGTATTTCGATAAACCGAAAAGAGCTATTCACCTCCGCCGATATACTCGTTCGAGTTCTCGCCATTGGTGCTAACTCAGACGCCGGTCATGCCGATGCAGGATTATTACATTCGGGTCAGGTACTGGTGGGGCTTCTCAATCCTTTGGGGTCTCCGGAAACGGCGCTGGAACTGGCTAAAAGAGGTGTTACCGCCTTCGCACTCGAGCTTCTTCCCCGAATAAGCCGGGCTCAGTCTATGGACGTATTGAGCTCTATGGCCACGATAGCCGGATACAAAGCAGCCCTGATAGCGGCAGATAATCTGAAGAAGATGTTTCCTATGATGATTACTGCTGCCGGAACCATTACCCCGGCCAAGGTTTTCGTATTGGGAGCAGGCGTGGCCGGTCTTCAAGCAATCGCCACCTCGCGCCGGCTTGGGGCATCGGTGCAGGCTTATGATGTGCGCCCGGCAGTAAAAGAGCAGGTGGAAAGCCTGGGGGCGAAGTTTGTCGAGCTAGGTATAGAAACTAAAGAGTCCGAGACTGCCGGCGGTTACGCCAAGGCCATGGATGAAGAATTCTACCGAAAACAGCGAGAGATGTTGTCTCGTGTAATAGCCGAAACCGACGTGGTAATCACCACGGCGGCGGTTCCCGGCAAGAAAGCGCCTGTTCTGATCACACAAGACATGGTTCAGGCAATGCGGCTGGGGTCGGTGATAGTCGATGTTGCCGCGGAAACAGGCGGCAACTGCGAGCTTACCAGGCCTGGAGAGGTGGTAGAGCATAATGGCGTCAGGATACTCGGCCCACTCAACCTCCCTTCTGCCATTCCCTACCATGCCAGCCAGATGTACGCTAAAAACATCACTGCCTTTATCCAGAATCTGGTAAAAAACGGCAACCTGAACCTGAATACGGAAGACCAAATAATTCGGGACACTTTATTAACGCACAACGGTGAGGTGATTAATCCCCAGGTGCGCCAGTTGCTCGACCTGCCCACAGGCGCAGTGAAAATCTGAGATTACGAGGAGGTACTAACCCATGGAAGTTTTCGTGCCCGCTTTGACCATTTTTATATTGGCCCTTTTCGTGGGGTTTGAAGTGATTTCGAAGGTGCCGCCCCTATTACACACGCCGCTCATGTCCGGAGCCAACGCCATATCCGGAATTACACTGGTAGGAACGCTGGTAACTTCGGGTACACAACTGACCACCCTTACCACGATCCTCGGCTTCGTTGCCGTGGTTATGGCAACAGCTAATGTGGTTGGCGGATTCTTGGTAACCCACCGTATGCTGGCAATGTTTCGCCGAAAGGGGGAATAAGCATGGAACTACAACTCATTAACTTTTTCTATCTTATTGCTTCAGTCCTCTTCATACTAGGGTTAAAGGATATGGCCCATCCCCGTACTGCTGTGCGTGGAAACCTCCTGGGTGCACTGGGGATGCTTATAGCCATCGTAGTTACCCTTTTTGACAAACATATCATCAGTTATCAGGTGATCGTAGCCGGGCTGGTGGTAGGGGGATTGATAGGAGCGGTAATGGCATACCGGGCACCTATGACTGCTATGCCTCAGGTAGTAGCAATCTTTAACGGTTTTGGAGGAGGTGCCTCGGCCCTGGCAGTGGGCGCAGCGTTTATAGAGGCTCTTAAGGGAAGCTTCTTCGAGTCGATTAATGTCCTCTTCACTACTTCAGTTGCAGCCGCAGGTTTTATCGGGGGTATTACTTTTACCGGGAGTTTGGTCGCTTTTGCCAAGCTTCAGGGACTGATGGATGAGCGCCCAACCCTTTTACCACATAGACATTTGATTAATATAGTATTGGCGCTAGCCTGTGTAGTTTTAAGCGTCATGTTCGTGGTGAACCCTACATCTTCTACGACCTATTGGATTATGCTCGCGGTTTCCTGTATTCTCGGGATCACATTGGTGATTCCTATTGGCGGCGCGGACATGCCCGTAGTCATATCCCTTCTCAACGCCTATTCCGGACTGGCTGCTGCTGGCCACGGATGGGTCCTCAACAACAGCGTGCTGATAATTTCCGGCTCCCTGGTGGGCTCTGCCGGATTCATTCTTACGGCCATAATGTGTAAAGCCATGAACCGTTCTCTAACCAACGTAATGTTCGCTGGTGTGGGAGAGATAGTTGCCTCCGAGGCGGAGAGCAAGGATGTATATGCCGGTCGGGTAAAGGCTGCATCGCCAGAGGAAGTGGCGATGTTGTTGGAGGGTTCCAGGCGAGTGGTCATCGTTCCCGGATATGGGTTGGCAGTTGCCCAGGCACAATATGCTATTCAGGACTTGACTAACTACCTCGAATCCAAAGGAGTAGAAGTAGATTTTGCTATTCATCCCGTCGCCGGCCGAATGCCCGGACACATGAACGTCCTCTTGGCGGAGGCAAACATTCCTTACGATAAGCTCAAGGAGATGGATGAGATCAACCCCACTTTCCGGGAGACGGATGTAGTGATCGTTATCGGTGCTAACGACGTGGTCAATCCCATCGCCCGGAACGTAACCGACCCGTCAAACCCGATTGCCGGGATGCCCATACTGAACGTGGACGAAGCCCGCTCAGTCGTGATCGTCAAGCGCAGCCTTGCGCCCGGATTTGCCGGAATTCCCAATCCCCTATTCGCTGCGGACAACTCCCTCATGCTCTTTGGGGATGCAAAGAAGATGGCCACGGCCCTGGTATCAGCTCTTAAGGGGGCGTGAGCAATCTGACAATAGAGGTCCAAATGGTTGAAAAGCGCATCTTACCTAACCGGAGCGAAGCGATTCAGCGGGCTATCAAGAATAAACTTACCAAAATGAAGCGGGGACGCCTGTTAAGGGAATGCACCGAACTAGACCGGCAATTCGAGCAAACGCTCGCTAAAGAGGGAATAGACCATGAGCTGAAAACTTGGCCAGAATATTGAGAGGTAACTGATCTTTTCCTTTCTTGATTTTCCCAACTTCTTCGTTACTATCTGATCAGTATAAATTAATTCCCTTAAAAGATTGGCAATTAATATTGGAGTAGCTTTATGCCAATTAAACAGCATGAGGCGGTTATACAAACAATAGAAAGGCTAGGCGGAGTTGCCACTTTGGGCCAGCTATACCAAGAGGTATTAAAAATACCTGATTGCAAATGGGGCACAAAAACTCCTTTTGCTAGTATTCGCCGCATAGTTCAACTCCGTCCAGAGATATACAAAATAAAGCCCGGCTTATATGGACTGGTAAAATTTCGAAAACAGAACGAAGCAAAGGGAATCTTATCAGAAACCAAAGAAAACAGGAACAGTCCGGAGCTTCAAATCTCAAATCATTATTATTACCAGGGATTATTATTGACACTGGGAAACTTGAAACAGTTCAAGACCTTCGCCCCTAATCAGGATAAGAACAAGAGGTTTCTAAATAAAACACTCAATGATTTGAGGTCACTTGTTAAGATCCCGCCTTTCTCTTACCCGGAATTAGTGAAAAGAAGTGAGACAATTGATGTAATTTGGTTCAATCATAGAGGGATGCCACACAGTTTTTTCGAAGTTGAAACTTCGACTGATATTCAAAGCTCACTCGCAAAATATTATGACCTGCAAGATTTTTACGTGAGGATGTTCATTGTCGCTGACAAAATAAGACGGCGGGATTATGAAACTAAGATCAAGCGTTTCTCGTTCAAGGAAATAAATGATCGAGTACAATTCTTAGATTTCGAATCACTCGTTAAACAATATGAATACGCCATGGGTTATGAGAAATTGGAAGTTGTGATCTAGTCAAATAGTAAAAAAACTTATACGAGGTAAACCTATGAGCATGAAACTAAGCCTGTCCCTAATACTTGATTTGGAATTATTTAACACTGAGGAGTTAGCCCAAGCACGGCAATTAGCCATGGAATCCAGCGGCGTTCTATATTCTTGGAAGACTACCTCCAATTCCAATTGGCTTGAGAAGGGGCTTTCAAGGGTTGATGTCTTAGGAATTGTGGTACTACCTCAAGGACTACCAGACTATATTGAGATGCCTGACGATATTGATGAGGATGAAGGCTAGATTAGCTTCTCCTTAAAGATTCAGAAGCAACAAATTAATAGACCCTGCTGAACTGTTGAAGATGTTATCACGACGGAAAGCATTTGCCGAAAGCTTTAAGCAAACGATGAGACCCTTTTAGTTTTATTTTCCTCGCAACCAATGCCCAGATTAGGCTGCGTTCCTTCATCAGGAATCCAAGCCAGGTGCGGCTGTCGGCAGTTATATGCAAATCTGCGGTTCCGACGTGTCCATCGTGAACCTGAATGGTCTTGTCCCGAATTGTGACGTTTGCTTCACCTGCTTCTTCACCGGTAAAGGTGAAGTGATAGACCGTATTTAGTCCTTCCGATTGGTCTCTTTGAAATGATAGGGGTAACCCTCGGAGAAACCTTTTTATCGAGGTAGGCCTGAGCCCGTTTGAGACCCGTTTTGTGGTCTTGTGGGGAAACCGGCGTGCCACATAAACTTCAGCATCGGAATTAGGAACGACGTAAACAGTTTCTTTTTTCTCCTGTAAAGGCCTGACCACGTCTTTTAAAAAGTTCTTCCGGTCGTCAAGAAACGGCCCAAAGACGTCCTCGCCTGCGGGACATACGGCAAGGCAATAAGCCGCTTTGTAGTTGGCCCCATAGGACAAACTCTGCCACATGGATACGGTTTCCGAATCGCTGACTTTGCTTCGATATTCCCGGCTATTTTTGCTGTCCGTAATATTCTCAACCCAATCTACGAACCCGCCCATAAACTCCCGGTAGTTATGTGTATAACATGCAGAGAAATTAAAATGGCCGTCTGCCCCGATGGCTCCGGTGGGGCAGGCGGCTACGCACAACTTACATTCGACGCAGGGGTTGTAGTCAATCGGCTGGCTGTATTTTGTAACTTCCGCATCGATAAGAATCGTGCCCAGTAAAATGAAGCTTCCAAATTTCGGGTGAATGACATTTCTATGTATTCCCATCCGGCCGAGACCGGCAGCAACGGCAACGAGCTTGTGTGAAACAACCCAGATTTTACCGGTGTTCCATTTATCCATCTCCATAGGAAACCCCATCGCCGGATTCAGAGCACGTATACCCAGATTTTCCAGTTCTGAAACGACCCGATGACATACCTCGTTAACGTGGTCCCCAACTTGATGAAATTCTGTATTTGCAATCGAACGAGCCGGGCTCCGTATGGGCTCTCGGTTCATACGACAGACCAGGCTAACCAGCGTTTTCGTGTGTGGAAACACATTCAATATATCCTCACGATCAGTATCAAGCTCGGGGCGGTCTATACCGACCAATCCGACGTCATCCGCGCCCGCCTCAAGGCAAAGATTTAGAAGCCATTCCGAATCGAGTTTTGGGTTTGGTGACGGCTCTGTTTTTGGCTTCTCATTATATCGTTTCACTATGGGATGCTCTTCCAGTTTCATCATTTACCGACCTCCGTAAATCTTTGTTATTACTATTCCCTAGGAAAGAGCAACCACTATCCAGAGTAGTAGCTCTAATCCTACGAGGGCAACCGGTTCGCCAAACGTGCTCCAGGACCATTTAAGTGTATATACACCTTTATATCCAAAAAAATTTAGTTCTTATCTACAAGAGATACTACCTCTCCCAAATATGCTCTCAAAGAATTCCATCTCTCCGGGCCGAGTTCTTTAATAACCCGTGCCTGCGCTTTTTTCCAGAGCGGAAACGCTCGTGCTAAGGCCTTCTGGCCTTCTGGCGTCAACCTCACCACTCTTGTACGCTGGTCTTTTCCCAGCGCAATCTGGACCAAACCCTGCTTTTCGAGCGGCCTGAGGTTACGGGTCAACGTGGTTCGGTCCATCACTCCTATCTTGGCAAGGCGAGTCACTGTTATTGGCTCGAGCATTTTAGTGGCAACCAGGAGTGTAAACTGCGTGGTCCTAAGCCCAGCCGGTCGCAACATTTCATCATAAAGATGAGTGATGGCTCGGGCGGCCTTTCTCAAGTTAAAGCAGGCACAGTCCATACATTTGACCATGTCGGAACGAGCTATCTGGCTACTCATGATTTAGGAGTATATACACCTATTTTAGTCTTGTCAAGCATTTTTTATTTGCAGGAGGGACATTATTGTCCCTCCTATCCATGGATTTTACGATAAAAAGTCTTGGTGTAATAATCAGGATTTAATTGGGCGGACAGCGTCGGGAGAGGCTACACTTTCCCGGCAAATTGCCACTACTGTCATTCTGAGCGGCTCTTCGGCTGACTCAGGGTAGGATTCCGCAGCGAAGAATCTAGGTCCTTCGCTGCCGCTCGGGATGACATTTCAATAATTGAAGTTGTTCTGTAAGATACGACTAGCTAGGACAGCGTCTCGGTTAAATACTAACTATTACATATTGGGACATGTTTTAGCCCGATGATAAGTAGTATTAGGATGATGCTCAAGCATTACTGGGCGGCCTCGGCTTGGGCGTTAAGCTCTAATTTCCTTCCATTTCGTAAAACTGTGATGTTCAGGCTCGTGCCAACTTCTATTTTGGCTAAAAATCTATGAATATCATCGACGCTCTCCAACGGGTTCTCGTTTATCGATAAGATCACATCTCCGTTATGAATGCCCGCACGCTCGGCCGGGCTATCTTTTAACACCTGATGCACTTCAACACCGAGTTGGTTATTTATGCCGAACCTTCTAAGTTCGAATCTATTCAAAGGCTTATTCCGGCCCAGTATTCCCAGGTAGGCCCTTTTGATTCTTCCCTCTTTTATCAACAACCCCGCCACCCAGCGCGCTGTGTTTACGGGAATGGCGAAGCAGATTCCCTGGGCATACTGAATTATAGCCGTGTTAATTCCTACGACCCTGCCCCGGCTGTCCACCAGTGGCCCTCCGGAGTTGCCCGGGTTCAAAGCGGCATCGGTCTGAATCACATTCTCGATCAGTTTTCCCGATTGACCCCGCATCGACCTCCCCATGGCACTGACTACGCCCGCCGTGACCGTAGCCTGAAATCCAAAGGGATTGCCTATGGCAATTACGAGCTGGCCGACTTTAAGCTTATCCGAATCGCCAAGCTCCGCCGCCGGAAGGTCGGATGAAGGTATCCTGATGACCGCCAAATCGGTATCTGGGTCCTGTCCGATTAATTGAGCAGGGAATATGCGCCCATCGGAAAGGGAAACCTCCAGGCCCTTGGTGTTATTAACCACGTGGCTGTTGGTGAGAATATAGCCATCCGGAGTGATTACTACCCCGGAGCCGCTGCCGGTCATATCGAAAGGAACCACACCTCTGGGTGTTTGAGCCCTTACCTCCTGGGTTGTTTTAATGCTAACGACCGAGGGGCTAACCTTTTCCGCCACGGTAACTACGGCACGGGAGTATGCATCCAGTAACTCCTCGGCCCTTTGTTCCTTTTCTTCCCTTGAACGAGGGGATTGACTTGAGTGACCCCACTCGTTTTCGTCCTGTGCTTTAATGTATTTTAGGCTATTTGTCATATTCGAATCCCCCTACCAATTAAGCTATTACATGAAAGAGGGTTTTCCAGTTCATACCTTATCCTAGTTCTTGCTGAGGACCCCCTCGATGACCTCTACCAGCCGGCTTTTGGGGACGGCTCCGATGATCTTGTCTACCGGTTTTCCCTCATCGTAGATGATTAGGGTCGGTATGCTCCTTATTTCATGAAGCGTTGTGGCTCCCGGGTTTTCATCCACGTTTAGCTTTCCAACCTTGATTATTCCCTGATAATCCTCGGCCAGCTCCTCCAGTATAGGGCTTATCATACGGCATGGGCCGCACCATTCAGCCCAAAAGTCCACTACGACCGGAACCTGAGAACCAATCACCTCCTTCTCAAAATTCTCGTCGGTAAGCAGAATCGGCTTACTCATGTCTAATTCCTCCTATTGATGGATTAATTTATATATTTAGATAAATAACTAAATAAAAGGATTCAAAACTTTTACCAATTCAGCTTCTGACCTAATATTGACAACCCGGAATGTGAGCGCTCAGTTTATATCAAGATTGGGGACGTATTAAAGAGAAGCGGGAATAACTAAAAGTTAGGTTCCATAAAGCTATAATAGATGCCGCCGATGGCGATAAGAACTGTACCAGCAATGAGCAAAAACGCCAAGACGGCAAACAATAAGTCGAGAAATCCGTTTTCGTTAGAAGCTGTCATTTTTTTACCCCTAAGGTGTATAGAATTCGTATAACGGAGTAATAATAAGCACGCTTGGTTATATGTCAAGAACAGGGATTAGGTAGAATAGTAAGCAACCATAATAGATTGGGGAATCATACAAAATGAAGAGAATAATTCTATATACCGGAAAAGGGGGAGTAGGTAAAACTACGGTGGCTGCGGCGACCGGGCTCCTGGCGGCAAAGAAGGGATACAAGACGCTGGTTGTCTCGACCGATGCGGCACACAGCTTGAGGGATTCCTATGATATGGAATTGGGCCCGGAGCCCAAGAGGATTATGCCAAACCTTCACGCCCAGGAGATAGACGTCTATTACTCTCTCGAAAAATATTGGGGAAAGCTGATGGAATACATGCAGTCCTTGTTTGGCTGGATGAAAGTGGATGATGTTTTATCCGAGGAGTTCAGCATCCTCCCGGGGATGGAAGAGGTTTCCTGTTTCCTCTGGGTTTACCAGCATTTTCAGGAGGAGTCATACGACGTCATCATAGTGGATAGCGCTCCGACTGGCGAGACTCTGAGACTGCTTTCTCTCCCTGACGTAGCCCGCTGGTGGATAGTGAAGATATTCCCCATAGAGAGAAAGGTGGTGAAGGTAATAAGACCGGCGATGAAGGTGGTGACGGATATGCCCCTCCCCGAAGAGCATACCTACGACGCCGTCGAAGACCTTTTCCAGAAACTGGACTCGATTCACAAGGTATTTTCCGACCCTGAAATAAGCTCGATTCGCCTCGTCCTAAACCTGGAAAAGATGGTGATGAAGGAAACGCAAAGGGCTTATACCTATCTTCATCTTTACGGATACCCGGTTGATTCGGTCATCGTCAATAGGACCATGCCTAAAGAACTGGACCATCCCTATTTTGAGCAATGGAAGAAATCCCAGAAGGTTTATCGAGAGGAACTGGAAGAGCTTTTCAGCCCGCTCCCCACTTTCGAAGCCCCTTTATTCTCCAAGGAGGTTCTGGGGGTGAAATCGCTCGAAGAATTTGCCCTCACCCTCTTTTCGGACAACGACCCAACCAAGGTCTTTTTTGAGGGAAAACCGTATGAAATCACCAAGGATGGCGGCTCTTACCAGTTACTCTTGAAGCTTCCCTTTGTTTCCAAGGAAGAGGTCAAGCTCTCACAGATCGGCGATGAGCTAACGATTCAGGTCGAAAACCACCGCCGCAATCTCTTCTTACCCGGATTCCTGGCAAAACTTTCTGTGCAGAGAGCCCACATGCAGGACGGAGTGCTGAGGATTACGTTTAATAAGAAAGAGAAGAAGATCAAATGATAATCGGTTCATTTTTATCTGAAAAGTATAACAGAGTTCAGTATGGGATTATACAAAGATAAATACCGCATCGATTCCACCCGATTAAAAGATTGGGATTATTCATCCAGTGGGTATTACTTTGTTACTATCTGTACCAAAAAACAAGAGTGTTTTTTTGGTGAGGTTGTAGATGGTCAAATTAGATTATTTGAAACTGGAGAAATTGCGGCAGAGGAATGGCAGAAGACAGAACAAATCCGTCAAAATGTAAAATTGGACGAATGGGTAGTAATGCCGAATCATATACACGGTATAGTCATCATTACAAATAATGTAGAGACGACCCGCCGGGTCGTCTCTACATTAAAACCAAATTCACTGGGTGCAATTATAGGACAATTTAAATCTGTTACCACTAAGAGGATTCGTGCAAAGGGTTATTCAGATTTCGCCTGGCAACCACGGTTTTACGAGCACATCGTCAGAAGCGAGGAATCCCTAGAAAAAATCAGGGAATACATTTTGAATAACCCTATAAAATGGGAATTGGATGAATACCATCCTGAGAACTTAATCGTCGCAAAAATACAAAGTGAAAAATAATTATTCCGTGGCTTTCTGTTCAAACTTTCTGGAGGAGCCAGATTTCAACTTTTTGTTAATTCACTTTTAAAATTAATCGAAAATCCTATGCATAAAAAACCTCTAGTTCACTTGGCCCGAAGACAGATAATCTTTATAGTTGCATTACTTTTATTAATTCAAATAAGGACACATGTTCAGGCAGAAGAATCTCCCCTCTTCAACCCACAGGACATATTCCATCCGGTCACATCTCGAAACGGTATGGTGGCCACGGATAACCGCTATGCAACCGAGGCCGGACTACAGATTTTAAAGGAAGGAGGAAACGCCATAGATGCCGCCGTGACCATCGGATTTACGCTTGCCGTTACCTATCCCCGCGCCGGAAACATAGGCGGCGGGGGATTCCTGCTGGTTTACCTTGCAAAATCTAATGAAGTCGTGGCTATTGATTATCGGGAAAAGGCTCCCAAGGCGGCAACCGAAGATATGTTTCTAGATAAAAGCGGCAACGTAAATACCGAGAAATCAAGGCATAGCTACCTTGCCGTAGGAGTTCCGGGGACGGTTGCCGGCCTTACCTTGGCGCTTGAGAAATACGGGACGGTCAGTCTGGAAAGGGCGTTGAAGCCTGCTATAGAATTCGCGGAGAGAGGATTACCGGTGGATGAGGAGCTTCAGAGGTCGTTGCTCGATGCAAGGGATAGATTGAGGGCTTCCCCGGCCAGCATGGGGATTTTCTTCAAAAAGGACGGCACTCCTTACCGAGTCGGCGAGTTTTTGGTTCAAAGAGACCTGGCCTGGAGCTTGAAACAAATTGCTCGACATGGACCGGCTGCCTTCTACAAAGGGGAAATTGCCCAGAAAATCGCCTTCACCATGAAATCGAACGGCGGTTTGATTACCAAGGAGGACCTGGCCTCGTATGAAGCGGTCATTCGTGAACCCGTTCATGGTAAGTATAGGGGGTATGACATTTACTCCATGCCTCCACCCAGCTCGGGCGGGGTACATCTAATCCAGGTGCTGAATTTGCTTGAACCATTTCCCATGAGCAAATTCGGACATAACACAGCACAAACAATTCATCTCATGGCGGAGAGCATGAAATTGGCTTATGCCGACCGCTCAAAGCATTTAGGCGACCCTGACTTTGTGGATGTGCCGGTCTCGGGATTGATATCAAAGAGATATGCAGATGAGCTGAGGCTTAAAATAAATTTCTCCAAAGCCGCACCCAGTGCGGAAATATTGCCCGGGAACCCGGTTAAATTCGAAGAGGACAACAACACCACCCACTTCTCGGTTATGGACAAATACGGAAACGCCGTCTCCAACACCTACACCTTAAACTTCAGCTATGGGACGGGGATTACTATTCCGGGTACTGGTATTCTTCTAAACAACGAGATGGATGACTTCTCCGCAAAACCGGGCGAGCCGAATGCCTACGGGCTAATTGGCGGAAGGTATAACGCTATCGAGCCCGGGAAAAGAATGCTGAGTTCTATGACCCCGACGATTGTAATGAAGAACGGAAAACCGTTCCTGGTCACCGGAAGCCCCGGCGGCAGTCGAATAATCACCGTCGTACTGCAAATGATAATGAACGTAATCGACCACGGGATGAATATAGAAGCGGCAACCAATGCCGTACGTATTCACCATCAATGGCTGCCGGATGAACTGCGGGTGGAGAAGGGGTTAAATCTGGATACGATTCGCTTACTGACGGAAAAAGGCCATAAAGTTGTGGTTGGTAATACGATGGGCAACGCAGAGAGCGTTATGCGCATAGGAGATTTCTTCTACGGTGCATCCGACCCCAGAAACCCGGGCGGGTTGGCCGAGGGGTATTAGTCTACGGTTTTAAAATTGATATAATTAATCTATAAAGCGATGTCCCGCGATTCCAAGAGGTACTATAGGCGTAGTATTAGATTGAAAGAATATAATTATTCAAAGCCTAGTGCTTATTTTGTAACGATATGCACGAAAGATAGAGAATTGTACTTTGAAAAATATGCTAAGTTTAAAGAAATTGTTAATCTAGAATGGCTAAAGATACCTAACGGATACCCAGGTGTTCAGTTGAGTGAATTTATCATTATGCCAAATCATATACATGGGATACTAATAATTGTAGGGGCAACCCTAGTGGTTGCCCAAAATAATAGGGCGGGTGCAAGCCCCGCCCCTACCATCGGTGAAATTATCGGGGCCTTTAAGTCGATATATGTAAATGAATGGTTGAAATATATAAAAGAAAATATGCTTGACGCCGTTGGAAAATTTTGGCAACGCAGCTACTACGAACATATTATCCGGGACGAAGGCTCCCTCAATCGCATCCGCGAGTATATTATCAATAATCCGCTTCGTTGGCACTAGGACAGAGAAAATCCGGACAAAACTGGTGAAGATGAATTTGATTTATGGATTGAAAGGGAATTTAAAACAAGACCAAAATCAGGGCTTAATTAGCCGATATCTCCAGCATCCGGTCGATGGCCTTCTTGGCTCTTAGGGCGATCTTTTCCGGAACCTTTACTTCGTATACTTCCTCTCTTAAGGAAGTTAAGACCTTATCCAGGGTTATCATTTTCATGTATTTACAAATTGCGTCTTCCTTGACCGGGTAAAAGGTCTTATCCGGATTCTCTTTCCTCATCCTGTGGAGTATTCCGGTCTCGGTAGCCACTATAAATTCCCTTGCCTTAGAGCGTTTCGGATGGTTGATCATCCCGCCGGTGGAAAGGAAATGGGTGTGCCCATTTTTAATCGACCCGTTGGCTGTATAACACATGAAAGACGTGGTGCAGCCGCATTCGGGATGGATGAGCATTTCCGCTTCCGGGTGAGCTTCCCTCATCTTGTCGATATTAGAAGGCCTGATACCGGCATGAACGTGGCACTCTCCAAGCCAGATATTGAGTTTTCGTCCAGTAACCTTAGCCACATAAGTTCCAAGAAACATATCCGGCAGAAAGAGAATCTCCTTATCTTCAGGGATTGAGTTCACCACTTTTACCGCGTTAGAGGAAGTGCAGCAGTAATCACTCTCCGCTTTAACCTCGGCGCTGGTATTTACGTAAGAGACCACAACCGCATTGGGATGTTCCTCTTTCCATTCCCTCAACTGTTCTGCGTCGATCGTATCGGCAAGAGAGCATCCCGCTTGAAGGTCGGGTATTAGCACCTTCTTATCTGGACAGATTACAGATGCGGTTTCGGCCATGAAGTGAACGCCGCAGAATACAATTATATCTGCCTCGGTTTTAGCGGCCATTTGGGAGAGAGCAAGAGAGTCCCCCACAAAGTCGGCGATATCCTGGACCTCTCCTATTTGATAATTGTGGGCAATTATCACCGCATTTTTTTGTTTTCTGAGCCTATCGATTTCTTCAACAACCCGAGTGCGGTCTTCCATCTCTTTTCTTATACCTGCTGTACCTGCCTTGATGTTGATTACTATACCATATACATCCCTACGTCTAAAGCGCTGGGAGAATGCGTAAGAGAGCCTATGGATATAGAATCAACCCCGGTCTCAGCGATGCTCCTGATGTTCTTCAATGTGACTCCCCCCGATGCTTCGGTGATGGCTTTGTGGTCTATGATTCTCACCGCCTCTTTCATTAGCTCTATGGGCATGTTATCTAGCATAATCCAGTCTACCCCGACAGAAAGTGCCTCCTTTACTTCCTCGAGAGTAGATGTCTCCACCTCTATTTTGGATTCAGTTTTACCACTCTGGCGGATGAGCCTGACTGCATTCGTTATACCACCAGCGAGTTTTATATGGTTATCCTTAATTAAAACGCCGTCATAAAGCCCGAAGCGGTGGTTGTATCCGCCGCCAACCGATACTGCATATTTATCCATGATTCTGAGTCCCGGTGCGGTTTTTCTCGTATCCAGTATCTTTACCGGAAGCCCCTCTACCGCTTTCACGAATTTGGAGGTAAGGGTGGCAATCCCGGATAGCCTCTGAAGAAAATTGAGCGCTGTGCGCTCTCCGGTGAGGATGGCCCGGGTTGAGCCCTCGATTTCAGCGAGAATATCTTTTGGCCTTACTGTTTGGCCGTCTCGCATTCTCTCATTCCAGAGGACATTTTTATCGAGCTTCATAAAAACCTTTCTGGCAATGGGAAGGCCAGCCACTCTACCCTCTTCTTTCGCCATAATTACCGCCCGGCATTTTCCTCCCTCGGGAAATAGTTGGTTTGTGGTGATATCCCCACCGTCAACATCCTCACGGAGTGCGTTTTCTATGATTGGTTCCAGTTTGTTCCAGTCCAGTCCTACTTCTTTCATCTCAGTCTACAGTATTAAGATTAACATTTGCCTGCATATTTCAAGGGCATCGATAGAAAATAACCCTCAAAGGCTAGCTGCTGAGCTTTTGAGAATATTCCAACAGGCGACCAGTATATAACCAAAGCGGGAAGGCCATTGGCGATACCGGCTACCAGGTTTTAAACGTGTCTTCTTTAATCTTTATCATGCTACGGAACAACCGGTAAACTTCACTGTAACCTTTTTAACCTCCCTATTTTCGTAATAGTTATATTTATTTTTGAGATTCAAATCTATTAGATTTTTTGATACAATCAATAAAACAATAATTCGATTTTTTAGCAGGTAGGTGCATACAGGCAATCAAGGCAGATTATGAAGGCCCGGTCGGGAAGCAAGACAAACCCAGAGAGCGAGCATAATGGAAACTAGAAACGCCCCGTCTCGCCTAAGATTAAACCCGCATAAACGGCTGGCTGGTTCCATAGTCCTTATACTGATGATTTTTCTTCTTTCGTTTCTGCTTGCAACCGGGGGATTTGAAAACACCGGTATTTTTTGGTTTTCCACCTTTCCACTCCTTGCCTTTTTTCTCAAGGGTAAAAAGAAAGGGCTCCTGTGGATAGTCCTTTTGCTTCTTGTGGAATTTATCGTCTTGCTGCTCCATCACTGGGATTTTCTCGATGTTCCCTATTCATCGGAAACCCTCCACCAGGCGTTTTTCAGCTTTGTCATAGTTTCTATTCTGGCGTTTTCTTATGAGTACATAAGAGAGCTTCAGGCAAACCAGCTTAAGAAAGTGGCAGCCATAGACACACTCACCAAAGCCTACAACAGAAGCAAGATCACCGAAGTTCTTGAGCACGAAATAGAGATTGCCAGAAGATATAAAATCGATTTATCTTTGATCATGTTTGACCTGGACCATTTCAAGGAAATAAACGACTCTTACGGGCATCAGGTCGGCGATTTAGTCCTGGAAAAGGTTGCAGATATTATCAGGACAACTATCAGAAAAACGGACTACTTTGGAAGGTGGGGGGGAGAGGAATTTGTTATGCTTCTACCCCAAACTAATTCGGAGGGCGCCAAGATACTGGCTAAGAGAACCGCGGGTAGTATAGAGAGCTATAAATTTGATGACGTCGGAAAGGTAACTGCCAGCTTTGGATTGACCGAGTTTAGGCCAGGAGATGATATCGATAAGCTCATCAAGAGAGTGGACGATGCCCTGTATAAGGCTAAGAACAGTGGAAGGAACCTGATCATCGAGCTTTGATGTTCGAGCATGCCAGGATGATAAGTTGAATGCTACCGCTTCAATACCCCTGGCGGCTATTCAAACTATCACTTCCTTTTTTGTCCTGAGGAGAAGCCACAAGAAAAAAACGCCTCCTATGGAAGCTGTAACTATACCCACCGGGATTTCAACGGGAGAGAAAAGGGTCCTGGATAATGTGTCCATCGCCATGAGGAATGACGCCCCGAGAAGGAATGAACAGGGAAGAATAACCCGGTTATCCACCCCCAGAATCATCCGGAGAACGTGTGGTATTATGAGCCCGACAAACCCGATCGGCCCGGTCACCGAGATTACCGCGCTCGCCGCGAGCGAGGTGGCGAAATAGATTTTTTTCTCCATAGAATCCACGTCCACCCCAAGGGAGCAAGCAACGTCGTCTCCGAGGGCAAATAGATTCATATCCTTGGTGATGGAAAGTAAAATGAGACAGCCGGGAATGGCAAGGAGAACGGTTTTCCAAACGGAGTCGAGTCCCACTACATCAAGACTTCCCATGATCCATCTCATGGTCTGGAGCGATTGAGTGAAGTCTGAAAAGAACTGGATGAACAGGATCAGTGCGGAATAGAGAAAGTTGGCCACGACCCCGGCCAGCAGAAGCCTTCCCGTAGCTACAACTCCTCTCACCTTAGAGATTGAATAGACAAAAAATATGGTGAATACGGCAAAGAGAAAGGCAAAGATAGTAATGGATGAGAAGCCAAAAACGGTCTGTGCCAATCCCAACCTTATGGCGATGAGTGCGCCCAGCGACGCTCCGCCCGAGACGCCCAGTGTAAAAGGAGAGGCGAGAGGGTTTCTAAAAAGGGCCTGAAGTCCGGCACCGCACACCGCCAGAGTGCCCCCGGCAACTGCGGCCATCAGCACCCGGGGAACTCTAATCTTTAAGAGGACTGTTTTCGATAATTCGTCACCAGACAGAAGCGCTTTTATCGGGTTCACCTGGTAGGTTCCGGCAAATACGCTAATTCCGGCGATTAGAATCCATAAAAGGAACAGTAAACTCAACGAGACGATCAGCTTCTTCTTGGCGTTCATCTTTTCTATTGTAGAGATGCATTGCCATGCGTCTCTACATTAATTTTTTTACTCTGCGGGAAGGACGAATATCTTCCCATCCTCTTTTCTCACTCTGACCTCTATTCCATAGACGGCGGTTAACACGTCTTCTTTCAATATCTCTTCACACTCACCCGACGCAAATATCCTTCCGTCCTTGAGCATTAAGACCTGGTCAAAGTAAAATAGCCCTGAGAAGATATCGTGCGTTGCGGCGATAACGGAGATGTTTTTTTCCTCCTTCAGCTTATTCAGCAATTTCATGGCTTCGGTTTTGTGCTTTAAATCCAGGAAGGTGGCCGGCTCGTCAAGAATCATGATTTCAGGCTCCTGGGCTAGAGCACGGGCGAGTGAAACGAGCTGTCTCTCCCCGCCGGAAATCTCGGTGACGAGCCGCTCTTTTAGGTGGGCTATTCCCACCGTCTCCATGGCATCGAGAGCGATTTTCCAGTCGCTTTCCCTCTCAAATTCAAACCTTCCCACATAAGGGGACCTTCCCATAAGAACTATTTCCGCAACGCTGAAAGGAAAACCGAAGGCCGGACTCTGGGGAACATAGGCAATTTTTTTAGCAATTTCCCTTCTGTCCAAGCCCTTTAGCTCTTTGCCTTTGTAGAACAACCGTCCGCTCTTTATGTTAATTATCCCGGAGAGAATCTTGAGGAGGGTCGACTTTCCGGCGCCATTCGCGCCAAGAAGCCCGACCATCTTGCCTCTGGCAATGGAGATATCTATCCCTTTTAAAACCTCGGTCCCGTCATAGGAAAACCTTATGTTCTCCCCTTCGATTATCTTTTCCATATTTTCTTGTGACTAAACCACGAGGGCACTAAGACACTAAGTTAGAATACGGAATGTAGAAGTCAGAAGAAGAGAAGTTGTCTCTCCTGTATTCTGGCTTCTGGATTCTTGTTGAGACTCATACTCTTCCTTTGTGTCTTAGTGGTGAATATTTATCCTTCCGTATCTGTCAAAAATCTCCGGGTGCAAGATCCTGGCTAAAATTCTGGTTCCTTCCACCACCCGCTGGCTTGGATGAAGAAGAACAGTGCTGGATACAGAGTAAATCTCTTTATTGCTCACCGCTGATACCCGCTTAAGCTCGCCCCATTCCGCCAGTACCTTGTCTTTCTTGTCCAGCTTTTCATGATTTATCTCGATTATTACCTCCGGATTGAGCTTGAGTATAGCCTCCCTAGAAACCTTTACTGCCAGCCTGTCGCTATCTATCACATTTTCACCCCCGGCGATGGTTATCATCTCGTTCATAAAACCGGTTCTTCCGATGACATAAATGTCTTCGAGCGTCCCCGGGTTTCTTCCCACGACAAAAAGTAGCCTCTTAGGAGTGATGTTTTTTGTTTTCGTCCTAATCTCTTCCAAATCGGAATCCATGTCTTCCGCCAGTTTCTTGGCTTCTGCCTCTTTACCCAGGGCTCTACCTATTTGCTCTATCGAGTCCGCTATATCTTTGATCGAGCCGTTGCAATCTACGGAGAGCGTGTTTAAGCCCAGTTTTCTGATTTTATCTCCGAAGATTTCATTCTGGTCCTCGATCATGATTACCAGGTCCGGTTTTAACTCTAGTATCGCTTCTAGGTTGGGGTCGATCCAGCCCCCGACTTTTGGAAGACCTTCGACTTCCGGTGGGAAATCGGAGTAAAGCGTAACGCCGACAACCTTCTCCATTGCTCCAAGTCCGTAGATGATCTCGGTTATATTCGGAGAGAGGGATATTATTCTTTCTGGAAAAGGCCGTGAAGAGGAATAAGAGAAACCAAAAGGTACTAGAGTAAGAAAAATTAAGTAGATTTGGAGATATCTTTTCATCAAATCCTCGCCTTTCGAAAGAAGAGGAGCGAGGATTATCCTTGTCCAAGGAATACATCACCCTCTTCCCTCGAAGATAAGTGAAAACTGGAGTCCCAAGCAGGTCTTCTGGCTCGTAGCCTGAGCACCTTGCGCCTTCCCAGAACACTAAAAACCAGTGGCGTCTTGCAAGGCGCCTTATGGGCTACTCACAGCAGCGGGGCTGCACCGGACTCTCACCGGATTTCCCTTTTAAGCCTATGTCGGCGCTTGAGAATCTGTGTTGTTAAAGATCTAATAACACCGAGCATAAAATTACCCTTTTTTAACATTATAAGTCAAGAACAATAAGAAAGTGGAATTTTTAATCCTACCCTCGCTATCAAAACCTTAGTGGAGGGGTAAGGCCGAAATTCTTTAATTCCCCGGCCGGATAAAAACGTAGGGAACACATATATGCGTTCCCTACATCATTCACGTATTTAGCAAGCCCATGTATTGCTATAACTATGGCGCTAAAAATCCAGCTTATAATCCCTGCATGAAGTCTAGGTATACTATTCGTCATGATCAAACTCTACGATTACCCCCAGTGCCCGTTTTGTCGAAAGGTGAGAGTGGCTCTGGCCGAAAAGGGAATAGAATATGAGAAGGTGTTCGTAGATTTGAGAAAGAAGGAGCAGAAGAGTGAAGATTTTCTAAAACTCAATCCTTACGGCAAGGTGCCGGTACTGGTCAAAAACGGTGTGGTGATTTATGAATCAACCGTAATTAATGAATATCTCGAAGAAAAATATCCGGAACCGCCGCTTATGCCTGCTACTCCTGAGGACAGGTCAAGGGTGAGAATTCTGGTGGACTTCTGCGAGTCCCATTTTCACCATCCCTGGTTCAACATCTACATGCAGATGACCTTTAGGCCGGTAGATAAGCGCGATAAAGAACTGATAGAAAAGAGCAAAGACGAGCTAAATAAGCACCTTAGCTATCTTAACCAGCTATTGGAAAAAAGCGACTATCTGGCCGGAAACTATAGTCTTGCCGACATAGCCTTTACTCCAAGGGTAGTACTCCTAGACTCATTTGGCATTTCAGTTTCTTCCGAATTCGGGAACTTGGCGGATTGGATAGAAAGGATAAAATCGAGACCGAGCTACCAGTCGTTGGGATTGTAGTTTGGCAAAAGCTTAGAGAAACAAAAAGTCATGACACGCACTAGCTCGAGGGTCCTAGAAAAGCTGTGTACTGGGATAATTAAACCCAAAGTATCTGTTCTCTGCCATTTCTTGTTTTTTGCACCTATTGCCAATATCTCACAAGATGATCTCCTTTGCAAGAGCGACGAATAATCACATAAGTCAATACCTAAGTTCCAAGTCGTATCAGAAATATATCTTGTATATTTTATTTTTATCTTGTACAGTAAATAAGGATTATTGCATGAAAACTACAGTCACAAAAAGAGGGCAAACGGTAATCCCTGCGGAACTGCGTCGAAAGTATAGGATTGATGAAGGCGCTATCTTGGAATGGATTGATACGGGAATGGAGATTCGCGTAATACCCATGCCTCAAGACCTAATCCAGGCTTTACGAGGCTCAGCAAAGGGTGAGAAATTAACCGAAAAACTTCTGAGAACAAGAAGGGAAGATAAAATTCGCGAGAAGAGATAGCCGGTCAAAATACACACGCCAGCAATCCTAGATGAAGAAACCTTATTTGCTGGACACATCTGCTATTATGACGCTTATGGAGAACGAAGCTGGTGCCGACCATGTAGAAGAAATTCTCCGAAATGAGTCGGTTTTATTGCCTTTTGTTGTCCCGTTTGAGGTCTATTACATCACTTTACAGGAGAAGGACGAACAAACGGCCGGTTATCGCTACGCTATGCTGAAAGCATTAAGAGTGACGCATCTTTGGGAGATGAATGAACCGATCCTGCTAACCGCTGCGCGTTATAAAGGACGGCACTCCATCTCTATTCCTGATTCTATAATTGCAGCTTTCGCCGCTCGTCATAGCGCTATCCTAGTTCATAAAGACCCCGAATATGAGACGCTAAAAGATGAAGTAGAACAAGAGATCCTTCCCTACAAGAGTAAAAAATTATAGCCCAAAAGCAACCTCGAGAACTGTTTAACTTGTTCAGTTTAGGTATAAATGGTAGCTTCTTAAACTTATGTCGATAGAAATTGTTCAAGGCGATTCTATTCCATTAAAAGGGGAATTCACTCCCCCTGGGGACAAGTCTATCTCCCACCGAGCAGTTATCATCGGGTCGCTGGCAGAAGGCTTTACCGAGGTTAATGGGTTCCTGAATTGTGATGACACGTTATCCAGCGCCAAAGCCATGAAGATGCTCGGGGTTCAGATGGAGATAAATAATGATAGGGTTAAGGTAGAAGGAAAAGGACTTTTTGGTCTTAACGAGCCCGAAGACTTCATCGATGCCGGCAACTCCGGGACTACGGCAAGGCTGCTTACAGGAATTCTGAGTGGCCAGAACTTCTTCACTACCATAACCGGAGATAAGTATTTAAGGGCCCGCCCTATGGACAGGGTGGTAAAACCCCTCACCCTTATGGGAGCAAAAATCTGGGGGAGGGATGACGGGAAAAGGCTTCCTTTGGCCATACAGGGAAGTAAGCTCTCCGGAATCAGTTACCGAATGCCGATGGCCAGTGCCCAGGTAAAATCTGCTCTGATTCTGGCCGGTCTTCACGCCGAAGGAGAGACAGAGGTCATAGAACCATCACCGACAAGAGACCATACGGAAAGGATGCTGTCCTATTTTGGGGTTAATTGTGGCAGGGATGGAACATGCGTTAAGATTAAAAATGGATGCACATTCAAAGGCAGACAAATATTTGTTCCCGCCGACATTTCCTCGGCGTCCTTCTTCATAGTCGCCGCCCTCATTAACCCAAGCTCGGAAGTCCTGATAAGGAATGTTGGTATAAACCCGCTCAGAACCGGTATCCTGCAAATATTGAAGAACATGGGGGGTAATATTGAAGTCCTGAATGAGAGGGAACTAAGCGGAGAGCCCGCAGGAGACATATTAGCTAAATCAAGCATGCTCAGGGGTATAGAAATAAAGGGTGAAATGATTCCAAAGGCAATAGACGAGCTTCCGGTGATTGCCGTGGCAGCGTGTTTCGCCGAGGGGGAGACGGTAATAAAGGATGCAAGGGAACTTAGGGTAAAAGAAACGGATAGGATTAGGGCTATGACTGCCGAACTCAAAAAGCTGGGTGCGGAGGTCGAAGAGCTCGATGATGGGATGATAATCAAGGGAAAGGAGATATTAAAAGGGGCCAAGTGCTCAAGCTGGGGAGACCACCGTATTGCCATGTCCCTGGCCGTTGCCGGTACACGGGCTAAGGGTGTTACGGAGATAGAGGATGCCAAGTGCGTGTCCGTGTCCTTTCCTGGTTTTTTTGATGTGATGAGTAAGCTCAGAAGTTGATGAAATTTTAGCCACTAAGGCACGAAGGCACAAAGGAAGAATATGAGTTTAAAGCCAGGAGCCAGAATACAGAATTTAGAAGTTTTCTTTTTGCTTCTGACTACTGACTCCTGGGTTCTGACTCCTTCTTTCTAAACTATAACTTAGTGTCTTGGTGACTTCGGGGCTAGTAAACAAGATGAAAAAAGGGATTATCATAACAATCGACGGCCCTTCTGGAGCGGGGAAAGGAACGGTGGCCAGAGCCTTGGCCAAAAGGCTTGGGTTTATCTACCTGGATACCGGGGCGATGTATAGGGCCGTGGCTCTTCATGCAAAGAGAAAAGGAACCGATTTAAATAACCAAAAAGAGCTTACCGACCTGCTTTTCGATGTTCATATCTCTCTTCAAAGGGACTCTAATTCCGATTTAAGGGTAATCCTGAATGAAGAGGATATAACCGAGGAAATCAGGACCCCGGAGATATCCAGCCTTTCCTCGTACATAGCCACGAAAAAGATAGTTAGGGATGTGCTCAAAAGGATGCAAAAGAGGATCGGAAGGGGTGGAAATATAGTGGCCGAGGGAAGGGATATGGGAACGTATGTCTTTCCGGATGCGGATTTCAAGTTCTATCTTGAGGCCACGCTCGACCAGAGGGCCAGAAGAAGATGGCTCCAACTAAAAGAGAGTGGAATCGATGAGGATATAGGCAAGGTAAGGGTAGAAATGGAAGAAAGGGATAAACAGGATATGGAGCGCTCAGAGTCGCCCTTGCATCCTGCCCCGAATGCGGTCATAATAGATACCACTAACCTTACCGTAGAGGAAGTGGTCAACCGGATAATTATGAAGCTGGAGGCGTCTAAATAGCACGATGGTTAGAAAGATTATACTGGCAGAGACGGCTGGAGTTTGCTTTGGGGTAGAAAGGGCTCTTAGAAAGTCCTTCGAGGTTATGGATGACTCTAATAGTCAAGAGGTTTACTCACTTGGTCCCATAATACATAATCCTCAGGTAGTGAAACGCCTAGAGGAAAGGGGCATAAAGGTGGCTGAAAAGCTTGACGATACTTCCAGCGGGACGGTCATAATCCGTGCTCACGGCGTGCCGGTGGGAACGGTGGGAACGGCAAAGGAGCGGGGGCTCAACGTGGTCGACCTTACCTGCCCCATAGTAAAAAAGCTTCAGTATGCGGTGAAGAAGCTGTCCGAAGAGGGATACTTCATTGTAATAGTTGGCGACAAGAAACATCCAGAGATCATCGGGGCAAGGAGCTACGCCGAGCCGGAGAAGATGATTATTGTGGAAAGTAAATCGGAGATAGGAGAGGAAATATTTGCCAAAAGGAAGATTGGAATCGTTGCACAGACTACGATAGCTTTCGAAAGGTTTCGCGAGGTTGTGGACGAATTCCTGGCCCGAAGCACCGAAGAAATAAAGATTTTTAACACTATCTGTGATGATATTTTCAACAAACAGCGCGAAGCCATCGAGCTGGCCAAGTCTGTGGATGTAATGGTGGTGATAGGCGGGAAGAACAGCTCGAACACGACCAAAATCGCCAAACTATGCCATGAGGTAAACCCCAATACCTATCAGATAGAGACGGCAAATGAGATTCGTTCTTTGGGCCTGGACCTGAATGAGAAGACGGTGGGGGTTACGGCGGGGGCTTCGACCCCGTCCTGGATCATAGAGGAAATACTGCAGGGCATTCAAGAAATATAATCCTTCATTCGATTAAATCTGCAAAAATAGTTGACAGGGATTTAACATATGGAAGAGAAAAACTTTGCCGAGCTTCTTGAAGAGAACCTGAATGTGCCGGACAGGGGAGAAATGTTCAAGGGTAGAGTGGTGCGCATCGACGATGAATACGCCTTTATCGATTTTGGCTACAAGTCCGAGGGAATCGTGGCCGTAGAGGAATTTCGGGCGAAAAACGGCGAGCCGGAGATAAATATAGGAGACGAAATCGATGTGATTCTGGAGAAGTGGGTAGACAACGAGGGACTTCCCCGGCTTTCCAAGAGAAGGGCCGACCTGGTCAAGGAATCGGAAAGGCTTCAAAAAATTCAGGAAAGCGGTAGTTTGGTGAGCGCTAGAATAATACAAAAGGTGAAGGGGGGGCTTATTGCCGATATAGGTAAGGAGGCAGAGATAAGGGCATTTATCCCTGCTTCCCAAATCGACCTAAGACCACAGGCCAACCTGGATAAATTCGTGGGCAAGGAGTTGGAAGCTAGGATCACCAAGCTATCCAACGAGGGAATAATTCTCTCCAGAAGAATCTATCTCGAAGAGCAGAGAGAAATTCTGAGAAAAAAGGCCCTCTCCACACTGACGGAAGGAAAAGCTGTCACCGGAAAAGTGGTAAAAATAATCGACCAGGGTGTTTTTGTAGACTTAGAGGGTGTTGACGGTTTTATCCCGGCAAGTGAACTCTCCTGGGGCAGGGTAAGACATCCCAGCAATGTTGTCTCGGAGGGCGATGAAATAAGGGTCGTGGTATTAAAAATCGAAGAGGGTGGAAAGATATCTTTAAGCCTCAAGCAGACCAAACCAGACCCGTGGACTCTGGTCGAGAAGAAGTATAAACCAGGGATTAAGATCAGGGGAAAGGTGGTCTCCATCACCGATTTTGGCGTTTTTGTGGAGATCGAGCCGGGGGTAGAAGGACTAGTACACGTCTCGGAGATAACATGGACTAAGAAATTCAGACATCCCAAGGAAGTAGTTAACATCGGCAGTCGTGTCGAGGCAGTAGTGCTCGAGGTCGATACGGGCAAGAAACGGATCGGGTTAAGCCTTAGGCGTATCGAGCGCAGCCCTTGGGAACTATTCAAGGAGCAAAATCCGGCTGGAACCAGAATAGAGGTGAAGGTCAAAAAGGTCACGGCTAAGGGTATACTCGCGGAGGTAAGCGAGGATTTGGTCGGGTTGGTCAGGCCCCAGGACATTTCCTGGAGAGGCAATACCGACCCTAACGAGTCATTCAAGGTTGATGACCAGATTGAGGTAGTTGTCCTGAACGTGGATGAAAAAAATAGAAGAATCAACTTGGGGATAAAACAGCTAACCATGGACCCTTGGGAAGAGGCGCTCCAGAAATATAAACCGGGTGAGACCATCCTCACTGGAAAGGTAATTTATATCAAGGAAAGAGGGGTGGTTCTTGAGCTCGAAAACGGAATCGAGGGCTTCATCAGGGGCTCCGACCTGGGACAAGATGGAACAAAAGACCTATCCAAGCTGGTTAAGCTGGATGAAGAAATCACTGCTCAGGTGACCGGGTTTGATAAGAAGAAACGCCAGGTTAATTTGAGCAAGAAACAATACGAAGCTTGGCTGGAGAAGGAGAGGGTATCGAGCTTTCTATCGTCACAGGGAGAGTCTTCGATAAAGCTGGGAGACCTATTGGGGGATAAACTAAAATCCTTTGGCAAAGAAGAGTGAGGTAACAGGATTTGCGGAGTTTCCTTCTTGCTATAGCAGTTTTAGCAATCATATTTTTTGTATTCCTGATAGGCATGGGGTTTGGCCTTTTAATCTCCGGAGAAGATGCCTTTGGGGCTAGGGATAGAGTTGCTGTACTGACCATAGATGACATAGTTTTAGACTCCCAAATATATCTCGACAGTATTTCCAAGATTAAAAAGGACGATAGCATTAAAGCCCTGGTCGTGAGAATAAACTCTCCGGGCGGTGCAGTTGGTCCGTCACAGGAAATATACGGCGAGATAAAAGAATTAAGAGAGAAGATGCCGGTTATCGCCAGCTTAGGGGCTGTCGGTGCATCCGGGGGTTACTACATAGCCTGTGGGGCCGAGAAAATCTTAACCAACCCCGGTACCATTACCGGCAGCATTGGCGTGATCGCCCAATTTGTGAACTACGACCAGCTCATAAGATGGGCGAAGATGGATGTTGAGGTAATAAAGAGCGGCCAATTCAAGGACGCCGGCTCCCCCTTCCGGGAAATGAGCGAAGCAGAAAGAGAATATTTCCAGGAACTCATCGATAACGTGCATTCCCAGTTTAAGCTGGCTGTTTCCGAAGCCCGGGGAATCGCCCCCGATGAGATAGATAGGATTGCTGATGGTAGGGTATTCACCGGAGAGCAGGCAAAAAACCTGAGGCTGGTCGATGAATTCGGCACCCTCAGCGATGCAATAAATCTGGCTGGAACCAAGGGCGGAATAGGCGAGGAGCCCGACGTCGTTTACTACCCTAAAAGAAAGGCGCCATTCATTGACCTCCTCCTTTCCAAGTTTCAAGTTCCGAATATATCCGGTTTTCCCGTAAAAGAACGTTTTGGACTTTTTTATCTTGTTGATATAATACGTTGATTATGAAAACTATCTGGGCTCCTTGGAGAATAGATTATGTCACCAAGGAAAAGGAAGATGTATGTATCTTCTGTGAAAAACCAAAAGAAAAGGATGACCGGAAAAACCTCATTCTTTATAGGGGTGAGAGTGGATTTATTATTTTGAACCGTTACCCCTATTCTAACGGACATCTAATGTCGGTACCCTACAGACACACTAGTGATCTCAGCGAGCTTAGCGATTCGGAAAGGCTTGAGCTGATGAATCTTACTATAATGTGTGTGGAGTTGCTTAAGGTTATTAAGCCGGATGGATTTAATGTAGGAATGAACCTGGGCCGGGTGGCCGGGGCGGGTATAGACGATCATCTTCATTTTCATGTAGTGCCGAGATGGAATGGAGACACGAATTTCATGCCGGTCATCGGCGACCTGAGGGTTATGCCGGAATACCTTGACCAGACTTATCTCAGGCTTGCTCAAGAATTAAAAATCAAAGGAGAGAGGTGAGAAATGAGGTTTATCAAGATAATCATCATTGCTTTGCTATTCGTCGTGGCCCTAGTCCTCATTATTCAAAACCAGGAAGTTTTCACACACAAGTTTGAGCTTAAGCTCGACCTCATGGTTTATAAAATCGGTCCCTACCTGACTTCCAATCTGGTGCTGACGGTCGCCGCATTTCTAATCGGCGTATTCTTTGCCGTGATTTGGGGAGCTTTTTCTTCGGTGACTTTGAGGTCGAAGCTAAGGGAAAAAGAAAGAAGAATAAAGGAGCTGGAAAGGGATAAAAGAGAATCCATACTTTCTCCCTCTCCTTTCGGCGCTCCATCCACCGAGACAGAAAAAACGGAATAAAAATTTCTTGCTCTATGTTTTTAGATTAGAGTTATATTATATATATGCAGACACTCCAAAAACCAAGATGGATCAAGGCCAAGGTTCCTTCCGGCGCTAACTATAAGCACTTAAAAACCCTCATGCGAAGCCTCAATCTTCACACCGTTTGTGAAGAGGCCAGATGCCCTAATATCGGTGAGTGCTGGGGAGCGGGAACGCTCACTTTCATGATTCTCGGCGATATCTGCACCAGAAGCTGCGGATTCTGCAACGTAAAAACGGGGAGGGGTGGGGAGCTTGACTGGCATGAGCCGGAGAGGGTTGCTGAAGCAGTCAGCAAGCTTGTAGAGAACAACGCTTATATCAACCACATCGTCATCACATCGGTCAACCGCGACGACAAGAACTACGAAAGCGCGCTGTTATTCGCCGAAACCATCAGGAAGGTAAGAGAATACAATCCGGACGTTAACATAGAAGTTCTGATCCCCGATTTTAAGGGTGACATGAACGCATTAAAAGAGGTATTGGATGCAAGGCCGGATGTTTTGAACCACAACATCGAAACCGTGCCCCGGCTCTACTACCTCCCCCAGCAGTCTCCATCCGGACGGAGGAGGGCTGTGCGACCTCAGGCAAGATACGAGTGGTCGCTCCGGGTCCTGGAAGAAAGTAAAAGGATTGGACACGAGGGACTACTCACCAAATCGGGGATCATGGTCGGCCTTGGCGAAGAACTAGAGGAAGTTTTGGGTACGCTTCGGGACTTGAAGGACGTCGGCTGTGACATCGTCACAATCGGCCAGTATCTGCAGCCATCTCCGGACCACCTTCCCATCACCAGGTATTACCACCCTCTTGAGTTTGAATCCCTGAAGATATACGGCGAGACCATGATCGGAATCCCCCACATAGAGGCCGGCCCCCTCGTCAGAAGCTCCTACCATGCGCAGAAGCAGGTGATTAAGCTGGGTGGAGGGGTGAGTTAATTCGAGCTAAGATTTGGTTTTTTATTCCGTTTTTTTGTGGTTTGATCAGTTCTTTAATCCCTCATTCCCATGCGTCATCTCCGAAACTAGGTTAGTGTCTAGAAAATGTATGAGCGACATAAGCGCTTTGGATTATAATAAAATCGAATTTATAATAAAATATCATAGGAGGGAAATAGATATGTCGCGTTACCTTAATACAGGTCACTACGAGGCCTTCCTTCCCATAAATCTAGAGAATAAAGTTTATTACATGAGAGTATGGATTGAAACAGATGAGCTCGTAAAAGCTTTAAAGAAATTAGATTTGATTTTTGGAACTCCTGAAGAGCCTTACTGCCGAGACCTATACCAAGTCCCTATGGCTATAGAAAGACTGAATGATTTGATAATGGACCTGATTTCTGAAAACCCAGAGAGACTAAAACGGGTATGCGTCGAAAGAGTAGTAGCTAACACACTTTCTATGAAATACGGTGTTAAGAAGATGAAACACCCTATTGAATATCCGGAGGTGCTAGACCAAGTGGAACTCAATGTTACCACTCTATTCCCGGTTCTCAATACGCTGTTTGTGAAATCCTCACTAAATTAAAAAGAGGTTGTATTCCAAATACCAAATCCTTTATAATTGTTCAGTACAGGTCGTGATGGGGTAACAAAAGAACTCTGGATAGCAATTTTTATAATCTTTTTAGCTTTCCTTAGCTGGCCCCTAATTACCATATTCAATCAGCCTAATCTTATTTTTGGAATTCCGGTTTTCGTACTTTACTTGCTCTTTATCTGGTTGGTCATCATAGTCACTCTTTTTATTATAAATCTTATAGAAGACAACGAAGAGGACTCCTGAGAATGAGTCAAGTAACCTATATTTCTCTTTTTTTAATAATCGTAATTTATTTGACCTTCCTCTTTTTTGTAGCTTACTTTTCCGAAAAGTACGGCAAATATTTGGATTCTTATAGATTGCGATCCATTGTATACGTTCTTGCCGCTTCTGTATACTGTACGGCATGGACTTTTTATGGAAGTATAGGGCTTGCAGCAAATAGAGGATTAGAATTTTTAACAATCTACTTGGGTCCCGCTCTTATAGCCATTCTCTGGCCTATTATTCTTAAGAAGATTATCCGAATTTCTAAAGAGCAAAACATCACCTCGATATCCGACTTCATAAACAGCAGGTATGGAAAGTCCCATGCTTTAGGCACCTTGGTTACTGTACTAATATTATTTGGCGTTATCCCTTACATCGCCTTACAACTAAGGGCCATTTCACTTTCACTAAACGTAATAATAGGAGAGGGCTCTACTTTTAAATCCTTTGACCCTACTTTCTTTGCCGTAATAGTGCTTGGAATCTTTGCCATTATATTCGGTGTAAAGAACCTGGATTTTACAAAAGAACAAAAGGGACTGCTCACACTTATAGCTATTGAATCCTTAGTCAAGCTCCTTGCTTTTCTCATAGTCGGCTTCTACGTGACCTTCGGAATCTTTGATGGATTTGGTGATATATTCAGGAGGGCATATGAGAATTCTGAATATAGAAGGCTTTTAATCTTGAATAATGAATTTACCTCTTACTCAAGATGGTTCTCATTACTTTTTATATCCATGATGGCGGTTATGTTTCTTCCCAGACAATTTCACGTCATGGTCGTGCAAAATCGTGATGAAAGACATATAAGTCAGCTTAAGTGGATGTTTCCGCTTTATCTTTTTCTCATAAACGTCTTTGTACTTCCAATAGCACTTTCAGGGCTTCTTCTCGAGTTTCCTATATCCCAGGCTGACGATTTCATACTGCTTATTCCACAAAGCCATAAAAATAATCCAGTTCTAATGACAGTGTTTCTGGGTGGGTTTTCAGCAGCAACCGCCATGGTTATGGTTTCCTCTATTGCTGTAAGCAAGATGATCACAAACGATATTGTTATTCCCATTATCCTGAAGATGCAAAAACTGGGGAATATATACAAAGCAAACCTATATTCAACTAGAATCTCGATTCTCGTTGTAATACTTCTTGGCTATCTTTATGCAAATATTTTGGGGAAAGGACACCTTCTTGTAGACATTGGACTCCTCTCATTTACTGCAGTAACTCAGTGTGCCCCTGCCATACTGCTAGGTATATTCTGGGACAAGGGAAACAAGAAAGGCGCATTTACCGGCATTTCTCTTGGATTTTTTATCTGGTTTTACACTTTAATTATTCCGGCACTGGTTGAAAAAGGGTTTCTTTCATCTGAGATTATAGCTAATGGGCTGTTCGATATTTCTTTACTTAAGCCAACGGAGTTTCTCGGGCTTCGTGGTTTAGACGATATAACGCATACGGTCTTTTGGTCTATGTTCTTTAATGTGGGTGCATATATTCTTGTCTCCCTTCTCAGCGGGCAGGATGAAGAGGAGAGCATACAGTCAAACTCATTCGTTAAGGTTTTTCAGAAAGTCGAGTTTGAACCTCTCTTTCAAAGAAAAGCGATACTCTCTACGGATGAGATTAAGAAGCTTATCCATAAATATATTGGTCACGAAGGAGCGAACTTACTTTTAAAAGAGCTCTTTCCAGAGCAGAGATTGGAAAAGCCCGATTTTTCTATACACGAACTCCTTGAAATGAGGATTAAAGTCGAGAAACTCCTTTCTGCCTATTTAGGCGTGGCGGCAGCAAGATTTATCGTCGAGGATAAATTTACGATTTCCAAAGCGGAGGCTGAAAAGATAGTCGAGTCGTTCCAGAGAATGCAAACATCGCTCCGCGTAACCGAGGAAGAGATGAGAAAGCGGGAGAGGCTTTTTGCGAGCGTCGTAAGAAGCGTGGACGACGGTATTATCATCACGGATATGTTTGGAAGAGTCATAACTATTAACGCCGCAGGAGAGAAGCTTATTGGATATTCAAATAAAGAGATTACAGGAAAGCGTTATCTGAAACTGATAGACAAAAACACACCCAAAGAAACAAGGAAAAGGATTCTAAAGGAAACACAACTAGGAAGCAGTTGGAGAGGCGAGGTCGTAGTAAGAAAAAAGAACGGGGATACATTCCAGGCGTATCTCTCTATAACCTCGATCTTGAATGAGAGAGGAGACACGATTGGCATAGTGGGAGTCCTGAGGGATATAACTGATCAGATTGAGATGCAGAAAAGATTAATCCAGAAAGAAAAACTAGCGTCCTTGGGAGAAATGGCGGCCGGAGTGGCTCACGAAATAAGAAATCCTCTCGGAGGCATCAAGATGGCCGTTGGCCTTATCCGCGGAGACCTAGGTGAAAAGAGTTTCACTACCGATATGCTTGATAGCATTCTATCAGGAATAAAAGATATAGAAAACATAATAAATGATCTACTAGATTTCACACGAGAAACTAAGCTTGAAAAAGAATACTACAACATCGCTCGAATAATTAGAGGAGTCGTTAATTCTTTCCATCGTGAAATCAGGGAAAAGAGGATTCAGGTCCTATATGATAGGTTTCGAGATGACATCAACCTGAATGTTGACGGGATAAAAATTAGACAAGTATTTGCGAATATTTTAAAGAATGCAATTGAAGCAATAAATCACGAAGAAGGAAGAATCTTGATTAATCTTTATAATAATGAATCCTATGTTTTTATAGAGTTTATTGATAACGGCATCGGAATCTCGAAAGAAAATTTACAAAGGATGTACCATCCATTTTTTACGACGAAACCGAATGGGATAGGACTGGGAATGGCTATAGTAAAGAAGATAATAGACCTTCATAAAGGCGATATAGATATAAGGAGCGTGCCCGAGGAGGGCACAAGGCTAAAAATAACTTTACCCATGGGGGAGGTGGCATTCCATGAAAAGAAATATTTTAATAGTTGAAGACGACGAGATTTTTCTAAAACCACTTCTAAAAAATATCGAACGCGCGGGATACCGAGTAGCAACTGTAGACAATGCTAAAGCGGCACTCAGTCTTTTAAGAGAAGAGGATTTCGACCTAATAATTACTGACAAAAAGCTTCCAGATATGGACGGAGTGGAATTCATAAAGCAGGTTAAGGCAGAGAATGCAGATTTAGCAATTATTATGATGACCGCTTACGGCACTATTGAATCTGCGGTTGAGGTAATGAAGCTTGGAGCCGAGGATTACTTGGTAAAGCCCTTCTCGAACGAAGAGATGCTAATGGCAATTGAAAAAGCCCTAAAGTGGCAGGAACTTAGCTTTGCTAATAAATACCGAATAAATAAGTATAGCAAGCGTTTTACGTTTGAAAACATAGTTGCTCAGAGCAAAAAAATGATGAAAATTTTTGAACTTACGAAGAGCATACTGGATCTCGACACCACCATTATTATCTACGGTGAAACCGGCACCGGCAAAGAGCTTCTTGCTAATGCCATTCACTTTAATAGTCCGCGACGAGAAAAACCTTTCATTAAGGTTAATTGCGCGGCAATTCCAGACGAGCTTTTTGAAAGCGAGCTTTTTGGTTTTAAAAAAGGTGCATTCACTGGGGCAAATGAGAATAAAAGAGGGCTTTTTCAAATGGCAAACGGAGGGACTATTCTACTCGACGAAATAGGAGAGATGCCATTCAAACTTCAAGCCAAACTTCTCAGGGTGATCGAAGATAAAAAGGTTATAAGTCTAGGCAGTGAAAGAAGTGTAGACATTGACGTGAGGATTATCGCCACTACCAATAAGAATCTAGAGGTAGAGGTGGAAAAAGGAAATTTTAGAAGAGACCTCTTCTACAGGTTAAATATCATGCCTATCGAATTACCACCCCTTAGAGAAAGAAAAGAGGACATACCCCTTCTTGCAGTATTTTTCCTTAAGAAATATGCTAATAAGTTTAATAAGACTATAAAATCTATCTCAGAGGAAGCGATCGGCACTTTAGTTAACTATTCTTGGCCTGGAAATGTTAGAGAACTGGAGAACATAATTGAAAGGGCCATTATTATCGAGGATGGAGAGATAATCACCGATATTGAGAACCTATTATCAACGAGAAAGGAGACGAATTCAGTTGACCTTTCTGCAAGCTTCAAAGAGGCCAAGATCAAGGTGGTCGAGGATTTTGAGAGAACTTATATATCTGGACTCCTAGAAATCTATGGAGGGAAAATTACGACAGCGGCAAAACATGCAAATATGGACGTAAAAAACTTCTGGGAAAAGATGAAGAAATACGAAATCAAAAGAGATGCGTTTTCTGAATAGGATCTAAATTCTTCGAGGCCTACCAATAGATTTGCCGATTTTGAGGATATCTTGAAATCAAAATCTGTTTCTTGATTACCTCTTTTCTGCTATTGGTAATAAAACCAATAAATTTTGGTAACAAAACCAAATTCTATTTGCATAGGTTTGAAGTGACCTCTTGTTTTTCCTGAAATTATTAAAGTTTTTTATTTCCTTGGACTAGGTACAAAAGTTGCTATCTGATTGATTAGCTTAAAACGTCCCAAATAGAACTTTACTATACATCAAAAAGGAGTTAAACAGTGGAAGTTAAGGCAAAACCCATTGAAGCCCTTCTAGAGGAAGCAAGGTCTTTTCCACCTCCTAAAAAACTTAGGGCGAGCGCCCATGTAAAGGATAACTCGGTTTATAAAAAAGCGGAGCGTAACCGGGAGGCATTCTGGGAGGGTTTTGCAAAGGAGCTTCACTGGTATAAGAAGTGGAAAAAGGTGCTCGATTGGAAAGCGCCATACTCCAAGTGGTTTGTTGGAGGGAAAATAAACGTC
>DATMAT010000053.1 GCA_035559815.1 Thermodesulfobacteriota bacterium | reverse complement strand
ACCGAAGGTGGACGGGCTTGAGGTATTGAGGAGGGTTAAATCAGACGAGAGGACAAAGGCGACGCCGGTGGTGGTGTTGACCTCGTCTAGGGAGGAGAGGGACGTGGTGGAGAGTTACAAGCTCGGGGTGAACAGCTACATGGTGAAGCCGGTAGATTTTGACCAGTTTATCCAGGCAGTCTCTCAGCTAGGGCTTTATTGGCTACTGCTAAATCAACCGCCGCGATAATTCAGCAAGCAGTAGGCAGTAAATAGCAGGTAGTAGATAAAAATTAGCAAAGCAAGAGAAAGTAA
This sequence comes from Thermodesulfobacteriota bacterium, assembly GCA_035559815.1. Classification (NCBI taxonomy): domain Bacteria; kingdom Pseudomonadati; phylum Thermodesulfobacteriota; species Thermodesulfobacteriota bacterium. The sequence continues at coordinate 24,712 of DATMAT010000053.1, read as the reverse complement.
GAGATGACTCAAGGTCGTAATTACAGAGGTTTTCGGGGTTTTGTTACTAATACCCACTACCTACTACATTAATGCATCGAGATTAATGAGTGTAATGCAGCAAATGCCGATGGTAGATGTGGAATGTCGGATAGCTTGATGAAGAAAGAGTTACGCATTCTCATACTAGAAGACAACCCCTCTGATGCTGAGCTGGTCCTGCGGGAACTACGCAAAGGCAACTTGGCATTCACATCGAAGCAGGTAGATACAAAAGAAACATTCCTTAAGGAACTTTCCGAATTTACGCCCGATTTAATCCTGTCCGACTATTCGCTTCCTTCATTCGATGGTTTGTCCGCCCTAAAAATCGTCAAAGAGAGTTATACGGAACTGCCTTTCATATTCGTTACCGGTTCACTCGGGGAAGAAAGGGCCATAGAGACACTGAAGAGCGGTGCAACCGATTATGTCCTGAAGGATAGGCTATCACGCCTGACGCCCTCTGTCCTTCGAGCCCTACAGGAGGCGGAAGAACGGAAGCACCTCAAACGGGCAGAGGAACAGATACTGCAACAAGCAGACCTGCTCAACATAGCTACAGATGCCATTATCGTCCTGGACATAGAACACCAAGTTTTATTCTGGAACAAGGGCGCCGAGCGTATCTACGGTTGGAAGACCGAGGAAACTGAGGGGAAGAATATATCAGAACTTCGTCTTACCAGTGCTCCCACAGAACTGGAAGAAGCACTCAAAACTGTAAAAGACCGCGGAGAGTGGAAGGGCGAATTGCACCAGATAACCAGGGACGGAAAAGAAGTCATTGTGGAGAATCGCTGCACTCTCGTGCTCGACTCTCAAGGCAACCCCAAGTCAATATTCATCGTAGGCACGGATATAACCGAAAAAAAGAGAATCGAAGCACAGTTCCTTCGTGCGCAGAGGATGGAAAGTATCGGTACGCTTGCCGGGGGTGTAGCCCATGATTTGAATAACGTGCTCCAGCCGATAATGATGGCTCTGGAACTATTACGAAGCAAGTTTACGGATGAACAGAGCCAGGATTGGATTAATACTATACATATTACGGCAGAGCGGGGAGCGAACCTGGTTAAGCAGATCCTATCGTTCGCCAGGGGGATGGAGGGTGAGCATACCATCGTTCAAGTTAGACATCTTATCTCCGAAGTCCAGAAAATCATAAAAGATACATTTCCCAAATCAATAGAAATTTACACCGACATACCCAAGAACCTCTGGACCATCACCGGAGACCCAACACAACTCCATCAGGTCCTAATTAACCTATGTGTGAATGCTAGAGATGCCATGCCCTACGGCGGCAGGTTGAATATCTCTGCAGAAAACCTATTCCTTGACGAAAACTACGTAAGGATGAACATCGATGCCCAGGTCGGTCCGTACATTGCCATTACCGTATCAGATACCGGAACGGGCATCCCTCCGGAAATACTGGATAGAGTTTTCGAGCCGTTCTTCACCACCAAGGAATACGGGAAAGGCACCGGGCTCGGTCTCTCCACCGTATTCGGAATCGTAAAAGCCCACGGCGGCTTCATAAATGTTTATAGCGAAGTGGGTAAGGGAACCAGATTCAAGGTTTACCTGCCGGCGTTTGAAACAGGTGAGACAAAAGAACTCGGGGATAAGAGGACCGAGGAACTACGTTTGGGGCATGGAGAGCTTATACTAGTGGTTGACGACGAGGCAGGGATTCGAGAAATAACTAAGGCCACATTGGAAAAGCATGGCTACAGGGTAATTACCGCAAGTGACGGTGCGGAAGCGTTGGCATTGTATGTGCAAAACAGGCTTGAGGTCCGGGTTGTGATCGTGGATATGGTAATGCCCATCATGGATGGACCGGCGACCATAAAAGCACTTCAAAAGATAGATTCTGACGTAAATATTATAGCCGTAAGCGGTCTTAAAGAGAGCGGGGAATCCGCCGAAGCCGCCGGTATTGACGTAGACGCCTTCTTGACCAAGCCTTACACTGCTGAAACGCTTTTAAACACCCTGCATCGGGTTCTTAACGGGAAAAAATCAACCAATTAGTTTCCAAACCATGTAACAAACTAATCAATTAAATCTGTCCTATTCTCTGACATCTTACACCTCTCCAAATACTTAAATTCAATAATTGCCAAGAATTCCGAATGGCATAACAATTGCCCGATTTAAGCAAGTAATGAGTAATCACTCACTCGCCATGCTAAATCCGGGTAAAAGAAAAGCGACAGATTCAAGAAATAAGATACGTGCTGTAGCTCTGAGACTATTCGTAAACAAAGGGATTAAGAGCACTACTACAAGAGAAATCGCAAAGAGGGCAGGGATAGCAGAAGGGACTATTTATAAATACTTCCGGAGTAAGGATGAGCTTGCCCTAGAGCTCTTTACAACCAATATCGATGTGTTTAGAGAAAAGCTTTCAGAGAATATAGAAAACAAAGACGAACCTAAAGAAATGCTCGACCGGCTAATCCATAACTTCTTCGATTTCGCCAAAAGCCATCCCGAAGCCTATTCTTACATAATGGATGCGCACTACACCGAAATCAAAAAAGTTCCCAAGGATAGACCCAAGCCCAAGGATCTTTTTGTGGAAGCTATACACCTGGGTATTGAAAAAGGGGACTTTAGAAAGCTTGATGAAAACCTGGGAGCGGCATTAGTAATAGGGATGATAGACAGAACGATTCTATTTTTTAATAACGGCTTCATACATTCAGACTACGACAAAGTGGTAGCTGAAGTTGTAAGTTCCACATTTAGGGTACTAGGAGTATAACTATGAGTGAGCGCTCACTAAAAATAAGTGTCAAATTATCTGACCGCTTACACCTCTTTAAAAAAGAGAAACCCAATATTCTGTGGATATTGCAGTTTGGTACAAAGTTTGCTCAACAAAAACAAAACACAAGGAGGAAAAAATAGTGAAAGGAAAGTTCTTGACGATAGCAATGGTGATTCTAATTGCCTTCATCCTATCATGCAAAGGGAAGGAGAACGAGGAATCAGAGGATTTAACTGAGGAAGCAAAGGAGGAAGTAGTTCAGGAGGAGCAAGTAGCAAAAACGCCTCCTCCAATAGACCACGCACTTGCAGAAAAGGGCGAAGAGTTGTTCAAGACCAAGGGATGTACAGCCTGCCACACGATTGGGGGAGGAAGGCTTACCGGCCCGGACCTTGCCGGTGTTACCGAAAGACGCAAGCTCGAATGGATACAAAACATGATCCTTAACCCGGATGAGATGCTGGAAAAAGATCCTATTGCCAGAGAGCTTCTAGCCACATACATGGTGAAGATGACCAATCAAAACGTAGCTCCAGAGCAAGCGCAGGCAATAATCATGTACCTTCGACAGAAGGATTCCGAGAAAAAGGAAGAAGGTAAAGAAGTTGAGAAAGAATCAGAGCATGAATAATAAATTTAATCACTCAAGTTCCCCATATCTTAGAGCATATCATGCCCGTCCCCCGGTTAAACCGGGGGATCGATCGGGCACCCATGAAGAGTTTAATCCTGGATTCCCGCTAAAGCCTGTCCTCGAATGCATTAATCGAGGAACATGCGGGAATGACAGTTCATTTGCTTACGAGCACAGAAATAAACTAACCACAAAAGGAGGTAAGTGAAATGAGAGTAAAAAATATGATGAAGCTCTTGTCTCTCTTTCTATTAGTTATCCTTGCCGGGCTAATTTTCGCCTGCAGGCAAGGGGGAGGAGGGCAGAGCCCGGCAGAGAAGGTTTACGTCCCACCGGGAAAGCTTGATAGCTATTATGCTTTCCTTTCCGGCGGCCATTCCGGTCAGGTCGGGGTATTCGGGCTTCCCTCTGGAAGGCTCATAAGGATAATACCCGTTTTCGCCCCCGATGTGGCCGTGGGATGGGGCATAGATGAAGAGAGTAAGGAAATTATGGGAGGTTATATTTGGGGCGACGCCCATCATCCGGCTCTTTCGGAAACCGATGGAGATTACGACGGGAGATGGTTATTCATAAACGATACAGCCAATGGCCGCATAGCTCGGATAAACCTGAGTAAGTTCGTCACCGAGGAAATCATTACTCTTCCAAACGTAGGGGGAAACCACGCCAGCCCGTTCGTTACTCCAAATACGGAGTATGTGGTAGGTGCAACCAGGTTTTCCATTCCCATACCCAATCGTGACGTTCCAATAGAAAGCTACAAGGATACCTTCGACGGTTTAATTGCCTTTGTCAGCGTGGATAAAGAGACCGGGAAGATGGAAAACGCCTTTCAAATACTCATGCCGCCATTTCATTTCGACCTTGCTGATGCCGGAAAGCAGGTGAGCTACGGTTGGGCGTTTTTCAGTTCCTATAACACCGAAATGGCATATAAAGACCTAGAAGTTGACGCCTCCCAAAAAGACAAGGACTTCATAGCTGCGGTAAACTGGAAGGCCGCCGAAGAAGCTATTAAAGAGGGAAAATTCAAGGAGATAAACGGCGTTAAGGTCATAGACCCAAGAGAGGTAAAAGGCATTGTCTACCTCCTGCCCACACCTAAAAGCCCGCACGGCGCCGACGTCTCCCCTGATGGAAAATGGATAGTGGGCGGCGGTAAGCTGGCCGCGGTTGCCTGCGTACACAGCTTTGAAAAAATGCAGGAAGCTATAAACAAAGGCGACTTTGGCGGAGAGATTATGGGGATACCCATTCTTAAATACGAATCGGTTAGAGAGGCCGAGGTCCCAGTAGGCTTGGGGCCTCTACATACCCAGTTCGACGACCAGGGATATGCCTATACCTCTTTATTCCTGGACTCTGCGGTTGCTAAGTGGAAGCTCGGCACCTGGGAAGTAGTGGATAAGATACCGGTTTACTACAATATCGGGCACCTTGCCGCCGTCCACGGCGATACTGTTAAACCCAGGGGTAAGTTTGTTCTGGCTATGAACAAGATAGCCAAAGGCAGATACCTTCCCGTAGGACCATCTCACCCCGAGAGCGCACAGCTTATCGACATATCCGGCAAGAAGATGGAATTACTACTCGATTTCCCTACGCAGGTAGAGCCTCACTATGGTCAAATAATTGATGCAACACTCATAAAGCCGGTGCTGGTATATCCGCTCGAGGAGAACAATCACCCCCACGCAATAAAGAGCGCAGACCAGGCTCGTGTGGAAAGGAACGGAAATAGGGTGGACGTTTACATGCTGGCAATAAGAAGCCATTTCACCCCCGATCTGCTTGAATTTCAGCAAGGCGATGAAGTTTATTTCCATGTGACCAACCTGGAGCAGGACGTAGATATCACTCACGGATTCGGAATCAACTTCTCCAACGTGGATATGCAAATCGAACCTGGCGAGACGAAGACGGTGAAATGGGTAGCCGATAAACCGGGGATATATCCTTTCTACTGCACGAATTTCTGTTCAGCTCTTCATCAAGAAATGCAGGGATATATACGGGTAACCGCCAAATAAAACTTGTAAACATAAATATCAAGGAAATATAAGGGGCAGTTCATGAACTGCCCCTATCACCCAACAAAAGCCAGTCTAACCACGGAGGTCCAATGTTTGTTCCAAGTCGTCTATCTAAACAATCAAGAATTCTTATATTCATAGCCGCCCTTTTAATTATCCCGGCTATATTTCTGCCGATATGGACTATAACGCTGGTAGCCCCGCAATACCCTCAAGGGATTAAGATGTCCATATACGCAAACAAGTTGACCGAGTATAACCCCGAAACCGGTATTACAAACGATACTCCGAGATTAATAAACGGCCTCAATCACTATGTCGGAATGCACGAGATAACGCCCGATGAATTCAGCGAGTTTCGCTGGCTACCTTTTGCCATCGCCGCTTTTTGTGTATTAGCGCTTTTATCCGCTTTAGTAGGAAGAGGGCTTTTCGCCACTTTAGGATGGATACTATTCATACTTTTTGCTGTCTTTATGATTGGCGATTTCTACAGATGGCTTTACGAGTACGGACACAATCTAAAACCGGATGCAGCGATAAAGATAGAGCCTTACATGCCCCCGGTTATAGGAATGAAGCAGCTTGCCAACTTTAAGGTGATAAGTCTTCCCGGTTCCGGTTCGATACTGATGTTTATTGCGGCAATACTGGGGCCGATAATACTGTGGCTAGAAGCAAGGCAAAGGAAATTATCGTGAGCAATTTAATGAATTCCAGATTTCATAAGAAGAGAATTTAGTTATACAGTTTTTTGTCCCTTCTCTCTTTGCGTTGGAAGATTTGAATGGGGGTATAAATATTAACCCCCAACCTTTAGCCCGTGAGATAACACGGGCTGAATCCTCCCCCGCAAGGGGGGAAGAAAAATTTATGTCTTAATGTTGAATTCATCTACCAAAATAGAACTTGTTATTGGTTTAATTCTGCTTCTTAGCAGCCAGGCGAATTCACTTGCCAGTGAAATCACCGTGGGAGATGGAGCTCCCTACTCTTCTATAACTGAAGCCCTGAATAATTCAAAAGATGGAGACACAATCGTCGTCCGGAATGGAGTTTACAAAGAAAACTTGGTAATAGATAAAAGCCTCCGTCTAATAGGAGAAACCCGGCCGGTAATCGACGGCGACTACCGGGGCGACGTGGTGAGGATCGAAGCAGATAACGTTTTGATCAAGGGTTTCAAAATTATTCGGGGCGGCAGCAACCTGCTCAAAGAAGACAGCGGGATAAAGCTGGTGAATTCAACCGGTGTAACGATCGAAGAAAATGAGATAGAAGATGTTATAATCGGAATCTACCTTTATGCATCTCCGGGTAATACGATCAGAAACAACACATCTTACGGCAGAGCCGATATTACCACCGAAGAAGCAAACGGGAACGGAATTCATCTTTGGAAGTCGCCGAATAACACGATTGAAGAAAACTATATCGTGAAGCATAGGGACGGAATCTATGTAGAGTTTGCGCCGGGCAACTCAATCAGAAAGAACCACTGCCAGGGAAATGCGAGGTACGGCCTTCACTATATGTACTCGGACAATAACACTTTTGAGGAAAACATATTTGAGAAAAACGGGACCGGAAGCGCGCTTATGTACTCTAAACATATCGTCCTCAAGAAAAATACTTTCAAGGATAATCTAGGCCCGAACGGTTTCGGAATGCTCCTAAAGTCTCTGAGCGACAGCCTGGCCGAGGATAACCTGATCGCTAACAACACCGTGGGCATTTTCATGGACGATGCTAATCGAAACATTTTCACCAAGAACGTATTTTCAAGAAACGGCTGGGCAATTGATTTATTCTCCAGCTCCAACAACAACACCATCTACGCCAACGACTTTCTTAATAACACCTTCCAGGTGATGACGGACACAGACCGTACTACAAACAAGTTTTATAACGACTCGACCGGCAATTTCTGGAGCGATTATGCTGGATATAACGGATACGATTTGGACCGGGACGGAGTCGGTGATGCACCCTACAAGCCGGTAAAGCTCCTTTCTTATCTGATGAAACGCTACCCGGACCTCACCGTTTTCTTAGAAAGCCCCGGTTTAAAAGCGCTTGAGTTTGCAGAGAGAGTTCTTCCGGTGCTTAACCCGGTAGAATTAGAAGACCCATACCCACTCATGAATCCATTGGGACTCGAAAAATGATCAAGATTGAGAACCTAGTAAAGCACTACAAAAATACGAAGGCCCTTCAGGGAGTTTCCCTCGAGATCGAGAGGGGTGAAACCTTCGCCATAGTCGGCCCAAACGGGGCCGGAAAAACTACATTACTTAATTCTATACTTGGATTGATACACCCGACTGCCGGTAAAATCACCGTCGATAATATCGAGTTGAGCCGGAATCCCAAGGAGATAAAAAGGAGAATCGGCTACCTCCCCCAAAGAATCGCTTTCCATGAGAACCTGAGCGCTCTTGAAGTAATCGAATTCTACGGGGCGCTTAGAGGTCTAAACAATACCAAGCTGGAGAACCTGCTTGACGCGGTAGGATTGACCGAACAAAAGAATAAAAAGGTGGGAGCCTTATCCGGTGGGATGCTCCAGAGGCTAGCGCTTGCTCAGGCAATTATATCCGACCCCCCTATTCTCATACTGGATGAGCCCACTATCAGCTTGGACCCGGAAGGGCGGGTGGCTTTCAAGAAGCTCATCAGAGAGGAAAAAAACAGAGGAAAGACAATTCTCCTCTCCTCTCATATCCTTAGTTATATAGAAGAACTCGCTGATAGGATTGCCATACTGGTCAAGGGCAAGGTCGTGGCGCTCGACACGTTGGCCGGTCTCAGGACCGAGCTAAAGCTAAACTCTATTCTGGAAATGGTGATTGAGAATCCGAGCCCGTTAGCACTTGAGCTGGTTGAAGATTCAGGTGCTAAAAACGCTACCATGAAGGGTAAAAACCTGAGGTTCTTGATATCCCCTAAGGATAAAACTAACGTGATTAAAACGCTTATGGAAAACGGTTTCGATATATCCGATTTTTGGACCGAAGATCCTTCCCTTGAGGAAATCTTCATCAAATATACGGAGGGTGATTCAAATTCTTGAATCAAATCATTTTAAGAAAATAGTTATTCGACGACATTCCACCTCTACTTTTCCTCCCCACTTGCTGGAGAGAACCAAGCCTGTCCTGAGCAAAGTCGAAGGAGTGGGGATGTATTCATTTATTACCCCCCATCCTAACCTTCCCCCACAAAGGGGGGAAGGAATTAATGGGGGTGTTGATTCTTACATTTACTCCCCCTATCCTAACTCCTTCGATATAACTCAGGACAAGCTTCCCTCGTCAGCAGGGAAGGAAAGAAAAGCTCTATCGGGGTTTAGAGATTACCCTAAAACTATAGCTAGGTATTTCCTAAATCTAATATTGGTGATCTGCCTACCTTTAATACTATTTACCATCGGCTGTCAGCCCGACAACTCCCCTGTCCCCATAGATAAAGGATTGGACATGTGCCAATACTGCCGGATGACCATAACTGACCTTCACTACGCCGGAGAGATTATCGAACGAAAGAGGGCACACAAATTCGACGATATAGGTTGCATGCTGGCCTATGCCCAAACAAATAATCTAGACACTAAAAACGCCAGTTTCTGGGTCATGGACTTTGATAGTCTAAGCTGGGTCAAGGCGGAGGAAGCTAATTACGTCCTATCTTCGGAGATTAAAACCCCAATGGCATACGGCGTAATAGCTTTTAAAGAGCCTTTTAAAGCCAACGACACTGCCGATAAAACCAAAGGAAAGGTTATGCAGTTCCAATCTTTGTTCAACATCGACTGGAAAGCTAGACATGCACATTGAGTTTAAGCCAACCTGGGTGATAGCCAAGAGGGAGTTTCTGGACGCCGTAAGAAACAGGTGGTTCTTCTTTTTCGCCCTGCTCTTTATCCTCCTTGATTCAACCATAGCTTACTCCGGAATCACCGGGGGGAGAAACGACAACTTCTTTAAACCGGCCCTGAGCTTACTCAATCTGGTATTGATTCTCGTTCCGCTTATGTCCCTGATAATGGGGGCGAACAGTTTTACCGGAGCCAAGGAATCATGGGAACTGCTCCTAATTCAACCGATTAGCAGAAAAGAAGCCGTCCTGGGAAAATACCTCGGCCTGGGGGCGGCAATCACCGCAACCATACTCCTTGGGTTCATTTGCGCAGGCATAATTCTTTCTTTAAACGCCGGACTTGATCAAATCCGGCACTTCCTTATGTTAATAGTCCTCTCCATCATGCTGTCCTTTACCTTTCTATCCATAGCCTCTCTCTCCTCGATTATTTTGGGAGAGAAAGCAAAGTCAATAGGAATAAGCTTTATGCTCTGGTTCTGGTTCGTGATCATCTATGATTTTATCCTGGTAGGTTTAACCTTATCTCTGGGAGAAGTTATCGCCGTTCTTCTCTTTCTGAATCCTGCCGATTTAGTAAGAACCACCTTTGTTGCTTCCTTGGGCAGCGCCGCCCTTATAGGACCGGCCGGCGCCGTTCTGAATAAAACATTCGGGACAACTGCTGGCCTGATTCTATCCTTAACCGCCCTCTTTGCTTGGCTGCTAATTCCACTCCTTCTGGCTATATATATCTTCGAGAGAAAGGATATCTGAGTATACCAATAGCAAAATAATTAAAAACCGATAGATGCGCCCTCTAAAACAAGGCTTTTAGACCGATAAAAACGACTTCTTAAAATCAGGCTGCCCTCTTTTATGTTCGCTTTGCAAGCTCCATACCGAACCAGTGGGGGATTCTTTTTTGTTCCCCATCCTATCCGCTTCGACTCTGCCAGATAAGGGGGTAACTGTATAAAGCCTTATAACCTTTGTTCCTTCATGGTGAGCCCCTCGATAAACTCAAGATAAACTCCGCCGAACCATGAACGCCCTTCGACCGGGCTCAGGGCGAACGGGTTTATCTCCTTTCTCCTCTCCCCAAACAAAGAGAAAGAGAAAATCCCTCCAGGTCGTCAATCGCGAGCGTTGTGGTTTCCTAAGAGTTCTGCCTTCGAGGTGGCTCGACTCAGAATGAGCAGACAGTCACCTATTAAGTTCTAATATAACTCAGTTGAAAATGATTAATGAAATAAAAGCCGTTCGTATTAAGCACGGGAATGACAATATCACCACTCTTCACAGGAGTTTATTCCCACACTAGTGTTAATACTGACTGCGGCGAATTACTACATCAGATCCCGCGAAGCAACCTCTTATTTTGGACAAGTTTGATTTGAGCAAATTGCTAACGTAACAAAATCGCACGACTTTTAAAAGTGTTAAGATTAACTAACATCACCAGTCCCCCCCTGAACCCTAGCGTAAGGCAAGGAGACTGGTGACTATCAACTCAGGAAACTTACTTCCTGATTAGTTTCCTTCCCAGTTGCCGCTCCAACACGCTCATTACAGGACAAATACCAATTTAAATTCCATTAGGACCGCACACATTCAATCGTATTTAGAATCGGCCGGATAACTAACCTTGATGTTCAATTTCTTTTCCTTGAGCTTTCGATCTAACTTGTCAAAGTCACAGTCAATAAGCCAGAAGTAAAACGTGTCGTAGCTTTCCCCGGATGAGCTGAAAGATACAACCCTCTCCGAGCACACCTTCAGCACCTTAAGCACCTCATATATGTCGATGCCCTCGGGTATTTTAACCTGGACCCTTACCGGGTCATGGTGAAAACCCAGGAGCTTGAGTAAGCCGTCAATTATATCCGTTACACTGATTATTCCTACGAGTTCACCCTTCCTGGAGACTACAGGCAGGGCATTGAATTTGCAACTCCGAATTATTTTGGCAGCTCCTTCCACTGTTGCATCCTCGGAAATAGTAACCGGACTGGAACTCATCACATCGGCTACGACAACATGATTCTCTTCGGCAATTGCGCCCCGTAAATCCCGGTCTGTAACCATACCCAATAGCTTTCCGTCTTTAACCACGGGCGCCTGACGGAATCGGTTCCGCTTGAGCAAATTGAAGGTAAACTTCACTCCATCTTCCGGCTTGACTACAACCGGGTTTGGAGTCATAAAGTTTTTTACCAGCATCTTCCCTTACCCTCCTGTACCCTGATTTTAAGCTTCTTTATTCCTCCGAGCCTGATAAAGTGCAAGTCCGATACCGGTAGAATTTGCCTGCCCCGACTGGATTTTTAATTGAAGAAAGTGTCAGTTGTCAGATAATGCTACGGGTGTATTGAGACCGGGTTATTCACGCAGTTAAAACTTCTTTTAAGGTCTTTAAGAGTGTTTCCGTCGTGTAAGGTTTGGTCAGGAACGCCGCTATATCGGTATTCTCGACCTTGAGCAGATTGCTATTTTCCTTTAATCCGCTTACCAATATAATTTTTACTGCCGGGTCGATTTTTTTCAGGGCCCGGATGCATGCCGGTCCGTCCATTATCGGCATCACCACATCCAGGACAACGGCTTTGATTTCTTTTCTTTTATTCACGTATAACGCTATCGCTTCGGCGCCGTCGTTAGCCGTGACCGCTTGGTAGCCATTTGTCACCAGTGATATTTTGGCAATTTCGCGAACTGAGGCCTCGTCATCCACGACCAGTATCAACTCTCCATTCCCGGTGGGCAGATTTTCTATTTGCTTCTTCGCCAGATGCCTTGTCTCAGTCGTGTCGGCGGCGGGCAGATATACGCTAAATTTGGTTCCTTTGCCCACCTCGCTGTAAACGCGGACGAACCCGCCGTGGTCTTTCACTATTCTAAACACCGTAGAAAGACCGAGGCCGGTGCCCTTACCGGGTTCCTTGGTGGTGAAAAACGGCTCGAAAATTCTATCTATAATTTCCGAAGGGATCCCTACTCCACTGTCTGTAACATCTATAACTATGTACGGGCCGGCCTTAGCTTCGATGTTCATACGGGCATAGTTTTCATCGGCTATGAAGTCTCTGGCATGTATTTTCAAGGCTCCGCCATTCGGCATCGCATCGCGGGCATTTACGCAGAGATTCATCATAACCTGGTGGAACTGAGTCGGGTCTGCGGAAATAGGCCAAAGGTCCTTGGGCACATCGGTGGTAATCTCGATTGATTTGGGGAATGTCTCTTTCAAAATCTTGTCAATTTCAGAAATAATGTGCCTTACCTGAATAATCGAATGTTCGCCCTCGGCACCTCGGGCAAAAGAAAGAACCTGTCTGACTAAATTAGCTCCTCGCTCGGCGCTTGCTTCCAGAGTTTCTATGAGACCGATGCTCTTCTCATCCGAAAATCTCATTCGTAGTAGTTGTGATACCATCATTATCGGCTGGAACACATTATTAAGGTCGTGGGCTATGCCGCCAGCCAAGGTACCGATACTCTCCATTCTCTGCGACCGGAGAAACTCGCTTTCAAGCCTTTTCTTTTCAGTGATGTCCGTGTTTACTATGAATATCGACTTTGGTTTCCCTCGTTCGTCCCGTACTATGGTCCAGTGGCTATCAACAGTGATTTCCCGGCCGTCTTTAGTTACCTGATGTAGCTCGCCGGTCCACTCTCCTTTTTCGATCACGTCCTTATGGGCCTCGAGTACCGGAGAAACTTCCCCCCTGAACAAAAATCCGATGGCATTTTTGCCGACGGCTTCCTCCGCCGTCCAGCCGTACAGACGTTCAGCGCTCCTGTTCCAATACATAACCCGGTGCTCCAAGTCCCTGACCATGATGGCATCCCTGGCCACGTCCAACAGGGTTGCCTGCTCCCGTATCTTCTCTTCGGATAGCTTTCGCTCGATTGCTTCTGCAAGTACATTCGCCACGGTTTGAAGGAAGCTAATATCATCACCGGTGAATTTCCTTAGCCTGGTACTATGCGCACCCAAGACACCAAAAGGTTTGTCATGCCCGGCAACGATGACACTGATGCCGCTTAATATTCCGTGGTCATGCAGTAGTGGCGGGCCGTTGAATCGTTTTTCCGTGCGAAGGTCCTCGACGACCACCGGTTCCCCGGAAAGGAGTGTGTAACCCGCCTGTGATTCTGTCTCCGTCCCTATTATCGAGTGTCCTACGCATCCCTCTTTCCAGCCTACCCCGGCTCGCAATATGAACGCCTGGCCGTCCGGAAGCAATTCCAACACCTTGCAATACTCCACCTCCAGTGTCTGCGCTACCAGAGAAACAACCTCGTTCATCAAATTAGGAAGATCAGTCTCGGCCAGGGCGATTTGACCTAATCGAGCAATCGCTGTCTGCAGACGCACATGAGATTTGATCAGTTCCTCCGCTCTCTTGCGCTCGGTGATATCCCGTTTCACAGCAATGAAATGGGAGACCTCGCTGCCACCGAAGCGAACAGGGGTTATCGTCATTTCCTCGATATATAAGCTCCCGTCTTTTCTTCGGTTAACCATCTCACCTTTCCAGACCTGGCCGGAAATGATGGTATTCCACAGATTCTGATACAAGTCGTTATCCTGTTCACCAGATTTGAATATGCGCGGGTTTTCACCGATAAGTTCCTCAGCCGAATACCCGGTTAGACGGGTAACAGCCGGGTTGACCCAAACTATAGTTCCTTCCCGGTCAGTGATGACAATTCCATTAGCCGCAGCTTCGAGCGCCGTTTTATGCAGGTGTAACTGTTTCTCATTTTGCATGCGCTCACTTACATCCTCTACAATCCCCATCCCGCCTACCACCTCTCCATTAACATCTCGCAGCGGTGAGAGGCGGAGCGATAACCATAACTTAGCCGTGCCGGTAGTTGCCTCATAAAAACCTTCGTAATAAGAGGATTGTCCTTCCAATACCCGGTATAGTGCCGGTGTAAAACTTTTATCCCTCAGCTCAAGCAAGTTGAGTCCTATGAGTCTATTAAAATCGGACCCCATTATTTCTACGAGACGTTTGTTACACTGAGTAATATTGAATTCCTTATCAAAGACGAATACCCCAACCGATGATTGTTCAAAAAGGACGCGGTATTGCTCTTCTCTCTCACTGAGCATCTTTGCCTGCTGTGCATTCTTTATGGCAGCTTCAATCTGCTGCGCCACTATCTCCATCAGCTTTAACTCTTCTTCATCGAATGCGTTTTTCTGAAGAGAATGTACGTGTATGCATCCTACTACCTTATCCTCAATTCGAATAGGCATGGATAAATAGCTCTTCGTACCGGCCAGTTTCCCGGCAGGCCCGATGATACTGTCCTTTTCTACATCCGCTACATACCGTGGCTTTCCGTCTATGATTGTTCTCCAGGAAGCCCCTTTCGGAAAAGGTATCCTTGCCACCCGTTCCACATAAGAGGCTGAATAACCTCGGTAAGCCTTGAGTACTGCCTCTTTCCCTTCAACCAGATAAACTGAAACGTTATCCGCTTTATCTATGTTTTTTCTCATAGACTCTACGGCGTTTTCGAGCACATCTTGAAGGTTAATCGACCGATGTATGCTACTAGTAACGGTGCCGATAATCTCCCCATAGCGGGTCTTTTTACCTAGTCGGGCTACATTCTCTTTGAGGTCGCCTTGAATCAGTTTGCGCTCAAGATAGGCATTCAGCATCTCGGACAGGGAGTTGATCAAACTCCGCTCTTCTAACAAAAAAGGCCCTTCATGCTCAGACGGCCTTTCTGCCAGGTAAACAACCTCTACCACAACGCGTTTGCCATCTCCGGTTTCAAAGTCGGCACTCTGTACCCAGGGGGTGGGATAAAAGTTAGGTGTTGTAAATTCATGCTTGTCGAATATAATTCGGGCTGCCGTTATCTCCGGATACTGCCAGGCGGAAGGAAGAATATAAGTTATCTCCCCGAGAACCTCGGCTGTGTTTTTCTCCGTGTCTTGCAGAACCCGTGATATCTTATGAAGGGCGGTAAGTTCTTTTACCCGCTTGCCGAGTTCATCTTTAATCTTCTCCCTTTCCTCTTCCAAGAGCTTCCGCTCCGTGACATCGTTATAGACCAGTAGCAGTATTGGGGGGGCATTACCGTCTAGACGGGTAGCCCGCACGCTGAACCAGCGCTTTTCACTCGGGCCGTGGCAAGGGTATTCCGTATGAAATTCGTCGCTATGGCCGGATATAATCTCACGGATACCATTGGTAATCTCTCTTAGTTCCACTTGTGAATCAGTACTCCCCGATTCACAAACCTCCAGATAGTTCATCCCTACCCCATGGTTTGATACGACAAGATGGTCGGAAACGACGAGATGGCTAGCTTCCGCATAAAGACGCCATGCCTCATTAACAAAAATAATCTTTCCAGAGTCATCCAGCATGGCAATGCCGACCGGCAACCCGTCGAGCACGGATTTAGTCAAACGATCCATCCCGTAGACCAGCTCGTTTGTTTCTTCCGGTTCGGTAGTTATTAATGCCTTTAATACCCCATCACTCATATCTTTCTCCAATAAAATCGAACCGACAGCCCATCAGAAGTCCAACACCTATGTAGTCTCGTTTGAAGTTAAGTTCGCCCTATATGAATCTTGCGGCATGTACATTTACTCAAATCCCTTTAGACGTAATTGTGCTTTCGCTGTCATTATTAGGTTGGCAAGATATGTGCCAGGAAATCTATATTAAAGATGTTATGTAATTGATTGAATTTAAAGACAATTTGTTAGATTCACAAAACCGGAATCAGAGCAAACAGACTACTTTAGGGTGTAAGAGCATATACGTCTGACGAAAATTGTCTTGAAATGAATTACAAGGCTATGGAGAACGATCTATAACAAGCTCTTTATATCTGCCAGAAGCTCGTCCATATCGAAGTCGGTTCCTCTGTAGTGCTTTCTTATCCTTCCCTTTTCATCGGCCAGGCTTATGCGGTTCTGATGGGCTATTTCATATGCGGTTTCTCCCTTTTCGGAGACCATTACCGGTCCTTTTATAGCTTCCATTCCGGCCACTTTAATCGTTGAATCAACAGAGTCCTTATCCCCGGTCACGAAAACCCAATTTGTTAAATCTAGATTCATCATTTTAGCGTGTTGCTTTAGCGCTTCCGGCGTATCCCTTTCCGGGTCGAGCGATATAGATACGAAATACACCTTATCCTGGATCCCGCCTTCGTTGAGCTTTTTTTTGAATGCGTTAAGCTTTGCACTTATGATATGGCAGATATCCGGGCAGTTTGTGTATATGTAGCTTACCACCAGAACCTTTCCCTCTACGTCTGAAAAACTGAACTCCTTTCCGTCCTGATTTATAAGGGTCGTATCAGGGAACTCACCCTTGACCGGGAGCTTAGAATTACTACAACCGAGGAGAAGTAGCAGCAAAAAAACAAGAATTCCTTTCTTCATTTTAAAATATTCTACCTAGATTTGGGGCGCTGATAAGCTTTATATTTTTGACGAATAAAAAATGAACCACCCAGCCTACAAGCCGCAGAGTATCAAGACATGCGTAAGCACTCTAACATGTCATTGCGAGGAGCAAAGCGACGAAGCAATCTAAAACAGGAAAAAATGAAGAGATTGCTTCGCTACGCTCGCAATGACAGCGGAATTCATTGTGGAAAGCCACAAGGAATTCTCAAGTTAAAAACTATAAACCATGGTGCACCGAATGCACAGTTGGCACTACTTTAAACAGAAGAAGCACCATATTCGCTAATCCGACCGTCACCAGGATCACCCCGGCTATTTGATTCAATCTCGAAGGAACTCTGCCGAAAAATTTTTTATAAAAAACGGCAAATAAGGTCAGTGCAGGAACCGTCCCCAGCCAGAAGATCGCCAGCAACATTGCACCGTATAGAGCATCTTTAATAGCGATAGCGCCAAGCACAAAAACGTAAAGCCACCCGCAGGGAAGAAAACCGTTGACCATGCCTATCGTGAACGACTTTACTGTCGGGTTTTGGGTCCTGGCCCACTTTGCCGGCATAAATAAAAGCGAGGTTAACTTCTTGGAAAAAGATAAATCTAAGGCTTCTTGCCTTATCAGTTTATATCCGGAAAAGACCAAGAAGATGGAAATTATAACGGCAGAAGCCATCGACACAACCTGGTATTTACTGGAAAGTAGTGTTTCTCCGAAATAGCCGGCTAGGGCTCCCAACGAAAGGTAGCTTAGAAGTCGGCCCAGGTGGTAAAGAGGGAGATAGCCGCTGTTATTGTTCACGGCTATAGCAATAGGACCGCACATGGACACACAGTGAGAACTTCCCAGGAGGCTAGCTATCAACACCCCCACCGGGACGGACAGATAAGACCACTGTCCGATTAAGTGGTTAAAATGACCTAGGTCCGACAAGTCTTAGATCCTTTTCAAACTTTATCTGATTTTTCTCCGTATCCACAAAGATGAGCTTTATAGACTGGCTGCCAGTATCCTCAGTTATTTCACCAGGAAATTTTACGAAGAAATGGGCGGTGAGGTCTTTTCCCGCTTGGAGATGAAATTTATCACCGGGGGAGATAACCTCGATATCTTTCTCTTTCCATACATCGGGAACTGCCATTCTTAAGCTCACATCATCAAAACTCTGGTTCTTCATGTGGACTTTAAAGTGATTAATAATCTGGAGATCGCTGATTTCTTCGTCAGTCTCCTTCTCATCATCTTCATCATGCCTTTCCCTACCAATAACTTGGTATGGCGTATCCTTCCCCCTCAAAATAGTCACCACTATATCTTCCCGTCTGGATATATTAACTGCTAATAACGATACCGCCAGAACCAACATTACCGAGTAGATTGCCACTCTAGGTGTTAAAAACTTGGACTTCATTCCCTTCAAGCTGTTCCCGGTGGCGTATCTGATGAGGCCCCTGGGCTTTCCGATCTTTTCCATGACCTCATCGCAAGCATCTATGCAAGCCGTACACCCGACGCACTCCATCTGCAAACCCCTTCTGATGTCTATTCCGGTAGGACATACCACTACACACTTATAACAGTTAATACAGTCTCCCTCGGCCTCTCCGGGTTTTGTAGTTCCCCGGCGCGGCTCCCCTCTCACCGGGTCGTAAGATACCGTCAGCGAGTCGTCATCCATCAACACGGATTGAAACCGGCCGTACGGGCACATAATGATGCAGAACTGCTCCCTGAACCACCCGAAATCGAAAAGCAAAACCGCGGTTATAAAAGCCATTATTAAAAACACAGTCCAATTCTCGCCGGGGTTGTGTTGGGTCATCTCTACGAGCCTTTCTGCACCCACGAAGTAGGCTAAGAAGCTGTGGGCAATGATGAGGCTTATGACGGTAAAAAGAATCCAGGTACCCGAGTATTTGAGAAGTTTTTCCCCGCTTATAGGGGCCTTAGCCAGATTCATCTGCTTTATATGGCTTCCGATTACCCAGTACTCTATTCGTCTGAATACACCGTCTATGAACACCGTTTGAGGGCAAGCCCATCCGCACCAGATCCTTCCCCATATCGCCGTCACGAAAGCCAGTCCGAGACAAAGGGCCGCAAGCAGGAAGAAGATTAGAGGGCCGTCATGGGCCCAGAATGTCAGTCCGAAAATGGCGAATTTCCTCTGCGCTATGTCCAGGAGAACTGCCTGATGGCCACCGATCTTGACCCAGGGCAGGAAAAGAAAAAAAAGGATAAGGATAACTTGGACTATCGTTCGGTAACGCCTGAATATCCCCTTGACCTGAGCCGGAAATATATAGACCCTCTTTCCGGTCTCATCCATCGTTGATAACCTTTCTTCCGGTAAGTGCCTTTGGTCCAGTACCTTCATTTGTACTCTACTTTTTCTCCTTGAGGAGGCTTTGCCCCTTCCGGGTTAGTTCCATGTAAGCTGTAAACATAAACTGCTACCTCCTCCACAAGGTCGGGGGGTATAACCCCCTTCCAGGGAGGCATACCTTTATCCAGCACACCTTCATTAATGACACCTAATATTGAAGATATGTTTCCGTTACCATGTATCCAGTAGTCATCGGTAAGGTTAGGTCCGATGATGCCCTGCCCTTTGTCTCCGTGGCAGGCAGCGCACTTGGCCACAAACTCTGCCTTACCCTTCGCCAAGACCTCCTGGTCGTTCACCAGAGCAACTAAATCCTCTTCCGACTTGACCCCCTTGGCCTTCTCCGCTTCCACCCTTACGGATTCGATAGCGCTCATTTTTTTGGCAAGTTCCTGGTCAAGGGTGGGACCTCCCAGGAATTCGTAGTATGCGAAATATATGACGGAGAATACTATGGTGATGTAGAAGGTCATAAGCCACCAGCCGGGGAGCGGGTTATCCAATTCCCTTATGCCGTCGTATTCATGACCTTCTATTAATTTATCCTCGCCCGGTTTAGTATCACTCATTCTTATCCTCCTCATTCTCTAATGGCAATCGCTCAAGTTGCTTGTAAAGCTTCTGGTTAGGTTTCAGGTTTACCCAAATTACCAAACCTATAAACACCACCAGGAATATTATAAGAGCGATAACTACTGACCCCGTATTTTGGTAGTAGGAGAGCGCTATTTGTTTAATTGGGACACCCCCTCCGCACTGGTCTTTTTGCCCAGGGCTTGCAAGTAGGCAATCATGGCGATCACTTCGGTGTCTTTTACTTCGGTAAGCGATGGATCTTGACTTAGAAGTCCCTCATAGACCCTCTCCGCTTCCTTCTGTGCATATATATCCGCATTAGCCACCGTATCATCGTCATAGGGAACGCCAAGCCGCTTCATGACGCTTAGCTTCTTTCTAAGGGAGAGGTAGTTTATTTTCTTATGGGCAAGCCACGGATATGACGGCATAATCGAGTTTGGAGTAATCTCCCTCGGGTCTATCATATGACGGAGATGCCACATGTCTGGATACTTCCCCCCTACCCTGGCTAAATCTGGACCCGTTCTCTTAGACCCCCACTGGAACGGCCGGTCATACATGGATTCTTCTATAGTGGACGGCTGGCCGAAACGGAGAACATCAAATGGCAATTTCCTGACCATCTGGGAGTGGCACACATAACAGCCCTCCTTTACATAAATGTCCCTTCCGGCCAGCTCAAGCGGAGTGTACGGCTGAGTTTTGGATGGGGGAGGCAGGTATTTGTATATAGAAAGGGTGGGAATAATCTCTATAATCGAGCCTACGGCTATGGATATAAAGAGTAATACCGTAAATATGGCCCCAAGCGCTTCGAGCTTCCTATGGCCCGTACCCAGCGAAACGTGCTCGCCCTCTCTAGCCGGAACCTCGACCGCGGCTGCCTTTTCCTCCTTGGGAGCAGTTTTAATGGTCATCCATACGTTATATATAAGGAGGAAGAAACCGATTAGATAAAGCAGCCCGCCCAGGAATCTCACGTAATATAAGGGGACGATCCTCATGACCGTCTCCACGAAATCGGGATAAACCAGTTGACCCCCTTCGTCGACGGCTCTCCACATTAAACCCTGGGTAATGCCGCTAGCCCACATGGATATGTAGTAAAGAAGAATCCCCAATAGGCCAATCCAAAAGTGGGTGTTCATCAGTTTATGGCTGTATATCTTGTTGTTCCAGAGCCTGGGGACCAGGTAGTAGATGATTCCGAAGGTGAGAAAACCGTTCCATCCGAGCGTGCCCCCATGGACATGGGCAATAATCCAGTCGGTATAATGAGCAAGGGAATTCACCGACTTTATTGACAGGAGCGGCCCCTCGAACGTGGACATTCCGTAGAAGGTCACGGCCACGGCCAGAAACTTGATTATGGGGTCGGTGCGGAGAAGATGCCAAGCTCCTCTTAATGTCAGGAGTCCGTTTATCATCCCTCCCCAGCTTGGCGCCCAGAGCATGAGGCTGAAGAGCATTCCCAGTGTCTGCGCCCAGTCCGGAAGAGCAGAGTTGAGCAGGTGATGGGGACCGGCCCAGATGTAAAGAAAGACCAGAGACCAGAAGTGGATTACCGATAACTTATAGCTGTAAACCGGCCGGTTGGCTGCCTTGGGAACGTAGTAATACATCAAGCCAAGGAAAGGAGTGGTTAGGAAAAATGCTACAGCATTGTGTCCGTACCACCATTGAACCAGGGCATCCTGTACCCCGGCGTAAACCGGGTAGCTTTTGAAAAAACTGACCGGAATCTCTATGGAATTCACGATGTGCAGTACGGCAACGGTTATTATCGTGGCGATATAAAACCATAAGGCCACATAGAGGTGTTTCACCCTCCTCATGGCGATGGTGCCGAAGAAGTTGACCGCAAACACTACCCACACAAAGGCGATGGCAATGTCCAGAGGCCATTCCAGTTCCGCATATTCCTTACTCTGAGAATACCCCAGCGGAAGGGTTATAAGAGCCCCCAGAATTATAAGCTGCCAGCCCCAGAAGTGAATCCGACCGAGAATGTCCGAGTATAACCTTGTTTTTAGCAGCCTTTGCATCGAATGGTATATCCCGGCAAAGATGATATTCCCGCCAAAAGCGAAAATAGCCGCATTGGTGTGTAGGGGACGGATCCTTCCAAAGGTCAGCCATTCCAGGTTGAGGTTGCCCTGCCAAAACGCTAACTGCAACGCAGCCAGCAAACCTACCAGAAAAGCGGCCGTCCCCCAGAAGATGGTGGCCAGTATAAACTTTTTTACTATGTCGTCGTCATAGATAACCCTTTCCATAATTCCGCCTCCGACTTCTTTCCCATCAGGCATTTAGCTATTCCTCCTGGTTATTGCTTTCATTCTTTCTTCCATCAAAGTCGTCAATCAACATCCTTTGGCCCGGGGTGGTAAGGTCATCATACTGGCCCTTTCTGGTGGCCCATAAAAAGCCCAGGAGAAAAACCAGGGCGAGCGTTAATGAGATACCCAGGGTCAGGAAAATGACGTTCATGAGTAAACCCTATTCTTCTCCTTTGCTTTGAGGACACTTTTCCCATATAGCGCTGAGCTTATCAAGATAAGAGAGCTTAAGGGCATCAGTATCGCTGCGATTAAAGGACCAATAAATCCGAGCAAGGCAAAGGCGCCCGCGGTCAGGTTATAAACAATGGAGAAGGTTCTATTGCGGCTCGTCGTCCTAATTGAGGCTTCACCATGGTCTAACAAGTCGATGATGGTGAAAAGGTCGTTATTCAAAACATAGACGTCTGATACCTTAAGGCTTTCCTCCACGCTCCCCTGTATGGCCACGCTTATATCCGCCGATGAAAGCGCACCAGCATCGTTTAATCCATCTCCGACCATCATCGAATTTTTGACGGATTTAACAATCTCTGACTTCTCCTCCGGGGCCTTTTCCCAAAATACGTTATTTAACCCTATTGACAGCTTCTCCGAAACCTGCTTCACGTTGTTTTCTCTATCGCCCGAGAGAATAAATATGTTGAGCTTTCTCGCCTTAAGCTCTTCGATCACGTATTTGGCATCCTCCTTAATCGAATCACCCAGTAAAATTTCGGAAAGAAGCTCTTCGTCCTTATAGATGAGTATCCTTGTGGTTATGACCTGGTTTAAGTTATTCTGGCAATTCAGTTCTCTATCCGATATGAATTTGTAAGTGTGGCCATTGACCCTTGCCTCTATTCCTTTTGAATAGATGTGCCTATATCCCTCCACCACGGGCAAAACCAGTTTTTTATCGGAGAGATGGGTCACAATGGCCCGGGCTATGGGATGGCTCGATTCTTTTTCAATAGCCAGAACAGCTGCTTGGTCTTCAAGGGATAAGGCTTCAACATTCCAGTTAAGTATCCTGAATACCCCCTTGGTTAAGGTGCCGGTCTTGTCAAAAAAGACGTTTTTTATCGACCTTACCTTCTCAAAGACCTTTGAGTCCTTGACCAGAAAACCGCTTTCGACCGCCGAGCTTAAAGATAAGCCCAGGGAGAGAGGAAGGGCAAAGACAAAAGCGCAGGGACAGGCAATTAACACAAATGCCATCACCCTATTCAATCCCTCGGATGGACCATAAACAGCAGAAATCAAGAGAAAAGATAGGACGGCAATTATACCCACTAGTGAAGTGAATGCCGTGGCATACCTGTCGCTGTAGGTAGAGAAACTGATTTTACTCTGATAGTTTTTTTCAACCTCGCTCAGAATCTTTCCGATACGTGTTTCCTCCCCGGTTCTTACCACTTGAATTACGGCCTCTTCGGATTCCAACACCGAACCGGCGAACAGCTCATCGTTCTTGAGGACGGTTTGGGGAATATTCTCCCCGGTAAGCACGGAGAGGTTTAGGAGTGCGCTTGATGATATGAGAGTGCCGTCTACCGGGATCCTTTCTCCGCCTCTAAGCTTGACCTTATCCCCTATTTTAAGGTCGGTTATAGGCTGGAAAAAGTACTGCCTGTTCTTCTCATCCCATACCAGAATCCGGTTTGAAGGAAAGAGGTTTCTGCCTAATAGCCGTTTGCCGGATACCCTTTCCTGGACGCTTTTAAGGAAATAACGGCTGGCTAGTAAGAGAAAAATGAAAATGGTTATCGAGTCGAAGTAAACCCGGTCGCTCCCTTTGAAGAAATTGTAGGCGCTCAGGAGAAAACCGACCGCAATGACAAAAACAACCGGTATGTCCACCGTGGCGCGCTTTACTTTGAGAGACGAGAGCACACCCTTATAAAATGGAAAAGCGCTGTAAGTAACTACTGGAACCGACAGTATAAGACTCAAGAGGGTGAAAAGTTTGGCGAATACCCCACTTGCTCCGGCGTATATAGCCGCAGAGAGGAGCATGATATTTCCGGCGCAAACCGCTGCCACGCCCAGCCTGATAAGAAACCTTCTGTTCTCCCGGTCCTGGAGTTCCTCCGCCTCTTCATCAATCCTGAGGGGATGGGCCTTATAACCAAACCGTCTTACGATTTCCGGGAATGAGGAGAATCTCCTCTCATTTTTGAATTTCACCTCAGCCACGTTGGTAGACATATTGAGCGAAACAGATTCAATGTCAGAAACAGTTCTGGGGATTCCTTCAATCAGCCATAGGCATGCGGCGCAGTGAATCCCCTCGATGTAAAAATTCATGGTTAGCGACGATCCTTCGGTTGTGTAAAGTTTTATGAAATTATCTTGATTGAGATACTCATAGCTCTCCGAAGAATCGGGGTCAATGGGAAGCTGATTTTGCTCTCCGGATAGAGCTTCCCTCAGTTTGTAATAGCCGTCTAGTCCAAGGCGATGCAACAACTCGTAAACAGATAGGCAGCCCCGGCAACAGAACGCCTTGCCTCCTGATTCCACTACACCCGTGGCGCCAAGCTCGTTTCCGCAGTGGAGGCAGTGGGTTTGTTTCAAGGGTAGATTCTCAGATGTACCTGATATAGACTGGCGTGCCCTATCCTCTCCTTCTTTCACT